>DASUGV010000025.1:0-10131 GCA_036273835.1 Rhodocyclaceae bacterium | reverse complement strand
TTATACCGCCGCCAAGAGCAGGAAATTCGTGCCCGAAGATTTTCTGTTCCGGACAGGTGGCGCGCAAACCGTTCGCGGTTACAGCTATCTTGAATTGGGTGTACGTGAAGGTAACGCGGTGGTGGGCGGCCGTTATATGGCCGTTGGATCGGTGGAGTACACACATTGGCTCGAAGCCAGCAAGTGGGGAATCGCCACGTTCGTCGACGCAGGCAATGCGACCGATCAGTTGCAGGGCTTTCGTTTCAAGATCGGAACCGGTTTTGGCGTGCGCTGGAAAAGTCCCGCCGGACCCCTGGCATTCGATCTTGCCTATGGTGTAGATGACAAACGAGTAAGGCCGCACATCTCGATTGCCATTGCATTCTAAAAAAAGGACCGCTGGCACGTTGTACCAACGGTCTAGGGGAGGACAATTTGGAGACACGAGTTGCACAGCCAGTTGACCTCTCGTGTGGAAGGCCAACAGAATCTCCGCTTGTTACGGCAGAGTATTTCAGTACCGCATCGCTCTTTTGTGTCCCATTGATCGGAAGACGAAATGTTAGCGGTGCCCGTTTAACGACATATGCATAATGCACGCGGCGGGAAAAAATGCGCGCATTCTTGCCCGTTTGTGCAGGTTGTCCGTAGATTACCTATTTGTCTGACAAATTCAAGTGGGTAGTAAGACTGATTGCGATAAGCAGAAAAATATAGATCATGTTGAATTTCCTTTCAGAACAGCAATCTATCCAGGATTTAAGCAGGGTACTTCGCGTAAGGAGCCGATATGAATGACAACCGGAATGATGAGCGGCAGACAGCCATTTTGGCGGGCGGATGTTTTTGGTGCCTGGAAGCGGTGTACGAGGACATACTTGGGGTCGTCAGCGTAGAGTCGGGCTACCTCAATGGGTCGGTGCCCAACCCGACCTACGATGCGGTATGTACAGGCAAGACCGGGCATGCGGAAGCCGTGCGCATCGAATTCGATCCGCGCGAAGTGAGTTATCGCGATCTATTGGAAGTGTTCTTCGTGATTCACGATCCCACCCAGCTCAATAGGCAAGGCAACGATAGCGGCACGCAATATCGCTCCGGCATATATTGGCTGGATGAGGCGCAGCGAAAAATCGCGATGGAAGTGATTGCCGAACTCGAGCGTGACCAGGCTTTTGCCGCGCCGATCGTTACGGAGCTGGCGCCGGCCCATACCTTCTATCCGGCCGAGGACTACCATCGCCAGTATTATCGGCGCCATACGACACAGTCATATTGCGCATTCGTGGTCGCGCCGAAGCTGGAGAAATTCCGGCAGAAATTCGCGCGTTTGCGAAGAACCGTAGCGTGATGTGGCAGCGTTAGCGCAATGAACAACTTGGACGACATCGCAGCAGGCGTCGCAGCAGGCATCGACTACACGCGTCGCTTCGGCGGCGTTTCGCGTTTGTATGGCGAAGCTGCCGCGGCGCGCTTTGCCACGGCGCGCGTGTGCGTCGTCGGCATCGGTGGCGTCGGTTCATGGGCGGCGGAGGCTTTGGCGCGCAGCGCGGTAGGTCGCATCACCTTGGTCGATCTGGACATGATTGCGGAATCCAACACCAATCGCCAGGTTCACGCGCTCGGCGATGCATATGGCATGGCCAAAGTGGACGCGATGCGCAGCCGCATTGTGCAAATCAACCCGACCTGCGAAGTGACGGTCATCGAGGATTTTGTCAGCGAGGAAAATGTCGCGCGATTGCTCGGAGGATATGACGTTGTACTGGATGCTATCGACGACGTACGGGTCAAGACGGCCATGGTCGTTTTTTGCCGTGCGGCCAATGTGCCTTTATTCGTGTGCGGCGGCGCCGGCGGCAAGAGCGATCCGGCCCGCATCAGGATCGACGATTTGACGCGCACGACGCGCGACCCGTTGCTCGCAAAATTGCGTAAGCGTTTGCGCCAGAACCACGGCTTTCCGCGCGACATCCGAAGACGCTTTGGTATTCCGACGGTATATTCGGATGAACTGGTGCTGGATTCCGAATCATGCGCGCTGGATGAAGCCCCTCAGGGATTGTCTTGCGCGGGCTATGGTTCGAGCGTTTGCGTGACGGCGAGCATGGGCTTGTTCGCCGCCGCGGCAGTCCTCAAATTATTGTCATCCTCGGCTGCGGCCGTATCGGCAGCCAAGACTACAGCGGAGGGCGCCTCGGATTCTTCGCCCTCGATGATGCAATCGCAAGACGGCGGTAACGACGCGTGCATGAGCCAGCCCTGATTCTTCTTGCACACGGTGCTCGAGATGCCGAATGGGCGCGGCCGCTGGAACGCTTGCGTGAAGCGATCGTCGCGCAAGATCCGCAGCGTGATGCGCGTCTCGCATTTCTTGAATTCATGATGCCGAATCTGGCAGACGCCATCGATCAAGCGGTCGCAGCGGGCATACGGCGTATCGCGGTCGTGCCCGTCTTTCTTGCTCAGGGCGGACACGTCAAGCGCGATGTTCCTACCATGCTCGCAGACGCTCGCAGGCGTCATCCGCAAGTTTCCATCGAATTGCGTCCGGTCCTGGGCGAATCGCAAATTGTCATCGACGCAATGGCCGCCTGTGCGTTGAAAGACATGTGATTTCACGCACAGTCATTGCCATGTATCCGGTTAAAGCAACCCGCCAAGAGGCCGTTAAGTTCATGTGTGTCTTCTTCCTGTACACAATGAGCATAGCCCGCAACTGTTTGACGCCGCTGCCGACGCGATGCTGATCGATGCGTCGAAAATGCAATCATTGCGCGTCATGATCATGACAAGAAAGATTAAACATCGTTGTAATCATCCGCAGTGCGGGTGACGATGCGGCGTGTGTCGAGCAGTGAATGGGAAGAATATCGGGAAAGACATTGACATGGGAGGAGATTGAATTGACGGTCGACAAATCAGCACAGGGCGATGCGGAGCTGAATCGCGGACAAACATTACAGACAACCACGATCGACGCGGAGAAATCGTATGAGTAGCGCGTCCTTGCTGGTCGTCGACGACGAACCGCTCAACCTGGAGATCATCACCGAGTATCTTGATGGCTCCGGCTTGTCGCTCCAACTTGCATCGGCCGGCGAAGAGGCGTGGGCCATGCTCGATGCCAATCCATACTCCTTCGACCTGATCGTTCTGGATCGCATGATGCCTGGACTGGATGGCATTGGTTTGCTCAAGCGTATTAAGGCCGACGAACGCACGCGCCATTTGCCGGTCGTCATGCAGACCGCCGCTGCTGGCGCCGAACAAGTAAGCGAAGGTCTGGCCGCAGGTGCTTACTATTATCTGATCAAGCCTTTCGAAGCGAGCGCATTGCTGGCCATCGTACGCGCGGCACTGAGCGATCATGCGCGCTGGGTCGATATCACGCAGCGCATCGCAACGCATGGCACCGCGTTGTGCTTGATCGAAGAAGCCAACTTCACCGTGCGCACGCTGGAAGAGGCGACGGCATTGGCGGGACTATTAGCAATGGTGACGGCGCAACCGGAATTCATCGCCATGGGGTTGGGCGAATTACTTGTCAATGGAATCGAGCACGGCAATCTGGGTATCGACTTCGAAACCAAATCACAGCTCAAACTGGATGAGAGTTGGAACGATGAAGTGACACGCCGCCTTGCCTTGCCGGAGAATTGCGACAAGCGCGTCAGACTGCAATTGCGGCGCGATGGCACCGATTGGGTCGCAAGCATTGCCGACGACGGACATGGCTTCGAATGGCAGCGCTTTCTCAGCATTGAACCGGAACGGGCTTTCGCGCCGAATGGCCGCGGTATCGCCCTGTCGCGTCAAATTGCGTTTAAAGAGATGCATTACCGTGGTGTCGGTAATCTCGTTGAAGTGCGTTTTGACGGCAACAAAACTTAGGACGCTAATTTTAGGCATCGCCCATGGCACTAAAATAAGCGCGCAAATTTTCCTACATTTTTGGTTTCAGCGTTTTGGCTACTCGATCCTTCCGCGTTCTCATTGCCGACGACAACCAGGCTAATCGCGCCCTGCTGCGCGCCTATCTTGGGCGGTTGGGATTCGAGACGGTCTTGGCCACGGACGGACAGCAGGCAGTCGACGTATTCAAGACAGCCTCGCCCGACATCGTGCTCATGGATGTGATGATGCCGAACATCGACGGCTTCGAGGCGATCCGGCGTATCCGCGAACATCCGATGACCCACTGGGTGCCCATCCTGGTGGTCTCTTCGGTGGACGCCGAGTACGACATCGTGAGAGGTTTCGAAGCGGGTGCCGACGATTTCCTGAATAAGCCATTGTCATATCAGGTGTTCGCCGCAAAGATGCGGACGATTGCCCGCACGTTAGAGTTCCAGCGTGCGCGCGAAGAATCGCAACAACGCGAGAGTGTCGTGCTGGATGCGGTGGTCGACGGCATTGTCACTTTCGATGCATCGGGCAGCATCGTCAGTTGCAATCGCGCGGCGACCGATATTTTTGGCTCCGCCGCTGCCGATCTGATCGGATTGCATATCGCCTCCTTGCTTTCGGCCGATGAGCGTCCGGCGTTTCTCGCGACACTCGAACGTCATGTCGAATCGGGACCGCAGACAGGCGACTGGTTTCTTGGCCGCATGCACGAGGTTGGCGCGCTCGATCGCAATCAGCGCAGCTTCTCGATGGAACTGTGCATCAGCGAATTGCCGACAACCGACCAACGCTTGTTCATCGGCGTCGTGCGGGACATCAGCGAGCGCAAGCATTTCGAATTGCGTCTTGCGCATACCGCGGCGCGCCTGCAGCAATACCACGACGAAGCGGAGGCGGAAGCCGAGCTGGCGCACGACATCATGGAACGCCACATTCGCCGAGAAGGTTTGATCGGCCGTGGTGTCCAGCATATTGTCATACCCACGCAGCGCTTTTCCGGCGACATCGTTCTTGCGGCGCGTTCGCCCGGCGGCCGTTTGTACAGCATGCTGGCAGACGCCACCGGCCACGGCCTGGCGGCGGCGATGAGCAGTTTGTCGGTCGTGAATGATTTTTACCAAGCGGTCGCGCAAGACGTTTCGCTCGTCGAAGTCGTCATGCAGATCAACCATTCGCTTTGCGCGCTGTTGCCGACAGGACGTTTCGTTTCCGCCGCAGTCGTGTGTCTGGACGAAGAGCGCTGTCTGGGCGAAGTGTGGGTTGGTGGTGTGCCGGACGTGCTACGTGTCCAGGCCGATGGCACCGTCCTTGAACGTTACACCTCGAAGCAGCTGCCGCTGGGCATCTCCGAAGCATTGGGCAATGACTGTCTCCCCGTGACGTTCAAATGGGAAACGCCGGGCCACTTGCTTTTGTGTTCCGACGGCGTGATCGAGGCGCTCGATCCGGAAGGAAACGAATTCGGCTATGCGGGTATGGAACGCGCCTTGCGCGGTACATCGTCGAATGAACATCTCGCATGTCTGCACGCGGCGCTGAATGCGCATCTTCAAGGCAAGCCCGCGCACGATGACATCTCCATGCTGCTGCTGGAATTGCCGGTGACGCACTTACCGGCCTGATCAGCGCTTCGCGCTTCGGCAAGAAATCAGATGGCGGACTTCACGCAATCCACGAAGTAATGCACGACGCTGTCCACCGTTTGCTTGGACAGGCCGTGAATGTCGGTTTCAAAACCTGGAAAACGCTCGTTGAAGGCGCGCGCGAACCTCAGATAATCCACAATGGTCCGGTTGAATATCTCGCCGGGAATAAGCAGCGGTATGCCAGGTGGATATGGCGTGACCAGCATCGCCGTAATGCGGCCTTCCAGTTCATCGATGGGCACGCGCTCTATTTCCCTGTGCGCCATTTTCGCCCATGCATCCGAGGGCCGCATCGCCGGCTCCATGTCGGATAGATACATTTCCGTGGTTAGCCGCGCTACATCGTGGGTCTTATAGACGTCATGAATCTGCTGGCATAAATCGCGCAAACCAATGCGCTCATAACGCTGATGCTTGGCAACGAACTCCGGCATGACGCGCCACAACGGCTGATTGCGATCGTAGTCGTCCTTGAACTGTTGCAGCTCCGTGACGAGCGTGTTCCAGCGGCCTTTGGTGATGCCGATGGTGAACATGATGAAGAACGAATACAGCCCGGTCTTTTCCACCACGATGCCGTGCTCGGCGAGATAGCGTGTAAGGATGCCCGCCGGTATGCCCCAATCGGCGAAGTCGCCGTCGACGTCTAACCCCGGCGTTATGACAGTGGCTTTAATCGGGTCGAGCATGTTGAAGCCTTCGGCCAGGTTGCCGAAGCCATGCCAGCGTTCGTTGGCCTTGAGCATCCAGTCCTCGCGCTCGCCCATGCCATCTTCGGCAAGATATTCCGGCCCCCATACGCGGAACCACCAGTCGGCGCCCCAGTCCTCATCGACCTTGCGCATGGCACGGCGGAATTCCATCGCTTCCTGGATGGATTCCTCGACCAGCGCAGTTCCGCCGGGAGGCTCCATCATGGCGGCCGCCACGTCGCACGACGCGATGATGGCGTACTGCGGCGACGTCGAGGTGTGCATGAGATAAGCTTCGTTGAAGCTGTACATGTCCAATTCGCGTGTCTCTGAATTCTGCACGAGAATCTGCGAAGCCTGCGACAGGCCGGCCAGCAGTTTGTGCGTAGACTGCGTCGAGAAAATCATCGATTCCTTGCAGCGCGGCCGCCCCTCGCCGATGGCGTGATAGTCACCGTAAAAATCGTGGAAGGCCGCATGCGGCAGCCACGCTTCATCGAAGTGCAGCGTATCGATCTTGCCATCCAGCTCTTCTTTTATTTCCTCGACGTTATATAGAACACCGTCATAAGTGCTCTGCGTGATCGTCAGCACACGGGGCTGTATTTTTTTGTTGGGCGCGAAAGGATGGGCGGCAATTTTCTTCTGGATGTTCTTCCACGAGAATTCGGACTTTGGAATGGGTCCGATGATGCCGTAGTGGTTGCGCGTCGGCATCAGAAAAACAGGGATGGCGCCGGTCATGATGATGGAATGCAGCACCGACTTGTGGCAGTTGCGATCCACGACCACGATATCGCCGGGCGCGACCGTGGAGTGCCAGACAATCTTGTTCGATGTGGACGTACCGTTCGTGACGAAAAAAAGATGATCTGAGAAGCATATGCGAGCGGCATTGCGTTCAGATGCAGCCACTGGACCCGTGTGATCCAACAATTGGCCGAGTTCTTCCACCGCGTTGCAGACGTCGGCGCGCAGCATGTTTTCGCCGAAGAACTGGTGGAACATATGCCCGACGGGGCTTTTCAAAAATGCCACACCACCCGAATGTCCCGGGCAATGCCACGAGTAAGAGCCATCGGAGGCGTAATGCGTCAGCGCGCGGAAAAAAGGCGGTGCAAGCGAATCGAGATAGGCCTTAGCTTCGCGCACGACATAGCGTGCGATGAACTCCGGCGTATCTTCGAACATGTGAATGAAGCCATGCAACTCGCGTAGTACATCGTTCGGAATGTGGCGCGAGGTGCGTGTTTCGCCGTACAGAAAAATGGGAATCTCGGCATTGCGAAAACGGATCTCTTCGACGAAGGCACGCAGATCGGCAATGGTTGCTTCCGTACGATCCGCGGCGAATTCCTCGTCATCGATCGACAGGATGAAGCATGATGCGCGGCTTTGCTGTTGGGCGAACGAAGAAAGGTCGCCGTAGCTGGTGACACCCAGCACTTCCATGCTTTCTTCTTCGATGGCTTTGGCCAGCGCCCGAATGCCGAAGCCGCTCGTATTTTCCGAGCGGAAGTCTTCGTCGATAATGAAGATGGGAAAGTGGAAACGCATGCAACCTCCGTGGCCCGAGGCCAGTGAAAAACGCCGTGGGTCGATGCCCTCACGGCGTTTGCTTAAATCAAATCAGTCGCCTTCGAACGGCCGACATCTTGGCGTTGCAACATTACACGAACTGCGCTGCATTCGAATCAGATTTTCGGAATCGTCACGCCCGTCTGTCCTTGGTACTTGCCGCCGCGATCGCGATAAGAGGTTTCGCACACTTCGTCCGATTCGAAAAACAGCATCTGAGCAACGCCTTCGTTGGCATAGATTCTGGCCGGTAGCGGCGTGGTGTTGGAGAACTCCAGCGTCACATGTCCTTCCCACTCCGGCTCCAGTGGCGTCACGTTGACGATGATGCCGCAGCGCGCATAGGTGCTCTTGCCCAGGCAGACGGTGAGCACCGAACGCGGAATACGAAAGTATTCGACTGTGCGCGCCAATGCAAAAGAGTTGGGCGGAATGATGCAAGTGTCGCCGTCGAAATTCACGAACGATTTTTCGTCGAACTGTTTGGGATCGACAATGGTTGAATTAAGGTTGGTGAAAACTTTGAATTCGCCTGCGCAGCGCACGTCGTAGCCGTAGCTCGATGTGCCGAAGGACACGATCTTGTGGCCATCCGCGGCATGCCGCACCTGTTGCGGCGCGAAGGGCTCGATCATGCCATGCTGTTCCGCCATGCGGCGGATCCATTTATCCGATTTGATGCTCACGATTTGATGCTCACGGATTTTGTACTCACGTTAACTCGCTGCGCTTGATATGGAGCACGGATTCTACGATCTGCGGTCTCCGTTGTGGTGATTTAGCGAAAATGAGGTGTGCGGTTTGAGATCTTTGCCAGTTCGGCGGCGACGTTCCCGATCACGGAATGCCAATCTCCCGCACGAGGTTGTCTGAATAAGCAAGCCGTTGGATACCAGGGACTGTCGTTGCGATCCTGCATCCATCGCCACTCCGTGGCCCATGGCAGGAGCACATATAATTTTTTCCCCAAAGCGCCCGCCAAGTGCACCGGTGACGAGTCGACGCTGATCACGAGGTCCATATTCTCGACAACGGCGGCCATGTTGGAAAAATCGGTTACGAGCTGACCGACGTGTCGCACCTCTGGCTGTTGCGCCAAGTAAGATTGATCCGTCTCTCTGATGTCCTTCTGAATCAGGAAGAGACGACAGAACTTGCACAGCGGATCGAACATCTCGAGCGGCATGGAGCGATTGATATCATTCGTCTGCTGCGCATTGCCAGAGCAGGCGATCACCACATTGAGCCGATCGGGCGAGAGATCGAGCCGTTGTCGCCACGCCTCCACCAATTCCATTTCCGGCTTGAGGTAAGGCACTTGGCCGGGAATGCTCGCCGGCGTGGCATTGAAGAGCAACGGCAAACTCAGTAATGGAATCTGATAGTTGGCATCAATGCCATTGTCATTAATGTCGATGACCGGGCAACGCATGTTCAGCGCCATCAAGTCTTTCAATCGGCTCTGCGCGGCGAAGATGACATCCGTACCTGCACTGACCAACGCTGGAACGTAGCGGCAGAATTGAAGCGTGTCGCCCAGTCCTTGCTCCGCCCAGACAAGCACTTTCTTGCCGATCGCATCTCGCAGATCGCGTAGTGGCGCTATTTCAGCGTATCGATATTTGTCCGCTTTCTTTCTCGTCCAGCGCGCTTCGTATTTGCGCCAGCCGGTTTCGAAATCGCCAAGCGTCAACCGTGTCAGCGATTCGTTCCAGTGGACATCAGCATAATCGGGCGAGGTCTCGAGCGCCTTGGCGTAGCAGGGCAGCGCATCCGAGTGCCTCGACAGTCCATTCAAGGCATTCCCTTTGTTACACCACGCGTCGGCGTGGTTCGGCTTGTATGAGAGCGCGATATCAAAACACTTCAACGCTTCTTCGTGGCGCTTCAAGTCGTTGAGTACCACACCTTTGTTGACCCAGAAGTCCGGATTTTCAGGTTGAGTCTCGATGGCTCGTGCGTAAGCATTCAGTGCTGCGTCGTGCTGGCCCGTGTCATGCAGCAAATCGCCTTTGTGACTCCAGGCGTCGGCGAGATTGTCATCGAGTGCTATGGCTTTGTCGCAGGTTTCCAGTGCTTGTTTGTGACGCCCAAGCGTGCGGAGTATGGCGCTGCAATACAAGAATATGTCTGCACGTAGTGGAGCAATGCGGAATGCATTTTCCAAACACGCCAGCGCGTCGGTGTGTCTGAGAAGCGCATTCAGGATTCGCGCCCGATTGATCCAGGCGTCGGCGTTTCCCGGCGTCGCTGCGACAAGTTTGTCGTAACAGTCCAAGGCTTCTTCGTTATGCCCTGCGGTTGCGAGCAGCAGAGCTTTTGCG
>DASUGV010000024.1:0-6412 GCA_036273835.1 Rhodocyclaceae bacterium | reverse complement strand
ATCGGGAGAGACCTCGCCGGACAGAATCTTGTCTGCGATCGACGAGGCCTTTTGCATGGCATCGTTGCAAATAACTATCAGCGCAACGATCGACGGCACCAATAGCGCGATGCCACGTGCATAGCGTTTCAAAACGAGGTGACCGGCACCCGGAAATATGAGTGCCGAAAAGAGAAGCGCCTTGCTTGATTTCTTCATTGTCATCGCCTACTTCTCGTACCGGCGTGAGCGCCGAGTCAAAGGCATAAGCATACCCACTCTACGCCTGCGGGCGAAAGACAAATCGACATTGAACCGGGGAATGTGCAGCTAAAAAATCGGCACGCTTCATGTGCCGACTTTCCGATAGTGAGAATGCGATCAGACAAGCGCCGCTAAACTGCCGCCGTCCATGAACCTATCTTGACGTCATCAAACTCTCAGGGAGCCATGGCCGAACAAACCCAGCAAGCCTATGATGATCAGATAAATCGCAACAATGTAGTTCAGCAGGCGCGGAACGGCCAAGATCAAAATGCCGGCGATCAGGGAAACCAGCGGGCCTGCGCTGACGACGATATTCATGGTGGACTCCTCTCTTGAAAAATGGCGCACCTTTGTCATTCATGCTTATGTCATTTTATAAATATCCTGGCACGAGTGGACTTTCACTCGCCATCCCAGTAAGCGGCGCGGCCATAATGATTGTGCAAACGGGCTTCGTAGTCGCGTGAAAGTATGACATTAGAATTATACTCCGGGCAGGATTTGACTGTCGCGCGATCGATGTCGAGGTAGAGCGTGCGCTCCGTCCACTCCAGACGCTTCATCCATTGCGGCGGTATGATGACGTGTTTGCCGACCCACCAGTCCACCGTATCGATTACGATATATCGAATGCCCCATGCGGCATCGTCGAACAGGAATTCATCGATGTGGCCGATCGAACCGTCGTTTGCATGGATGTGATATCCGACTAGGTCGCGCGCGCTGCGCAGATGATGATCGGCAGCCTGCATCTTGTACTTTTCCCGGAGGGCAAACTCACTCGCCATCCGCTCCGAACTCGCCATATCCTCGGCCAGCGGCGGGTACGGTCCCCACAGAAACTGGCCATCCCAATAGACCGGATAACCATAGTATGCCGAGAATTCGACTTCGTGCTGGCGCGACACGGGCTTGTCCGTATCGATATCGGGACTGTCCTTTATCTGCTGTTTGGTGAGCGCGACATGAACCACGTTCTTGTCCCAATCGACGCCGCGAACCGAGCGAGGGGAAACGAGTACCTTGCGACCGGAAAGCCAGCTTCCCGTCTCCACGATCAGATAACGAACGCCCCATGAGGCATCATCGAAATAAACGTCTTTGACTTTCCCGATCTCGCCATCCTCGGTGCCAAGTGTCATGCCGTTCAATTTTTTCAGTGGGTGCAACATCATTGCCTCCTGACCTCGTGAGTCAATCATGAGTAACACTTTGGCTTCACGGCGCTTTGGGGTCTGTGCGATGGCACACACAGAAAAGAGATTCGCAAGCGGGCCTGTACTGGCAATAGGAGCATCTGGCGTTGGAACATCGAGCGTGCCGACTGACGGAAGCCGGTTGAGGTATCTGCAGCACTCGGCTAGATTGCCGGTATTTCCGACCGCGTGCAGAGTCCATGTCAAAGTCCGAACGCCTGCAATCCGATCCGCCAATCACTTCTTCCAAGACGCCCGCGCAGGAACAGCACGTCGAACGCCGCCTGGCCTTGCGCGATCTGCTCAAGATGCTGCACAAGGACGGTTTGCTGTCGCGCGAAGATGTGGACCTGGTGATCGCAGACCGGCATACCTACAAGAGCGGCATGCATCCGCTGGCGATCATCGCGGAACTGAAGCTGAAGTCGCGCTTACCACCACACAAGGTGCTGCATCTCGACGCGCTATCGGAATGGCTGGCCGGCAAGGTAGAACTGGAGTATATGCACATCGATCCGCTCAAGATCGATTTCACCGCCGTCACCGACGTCATGTCAAATGCATATGCCGCCCGCTTCCGCATTTTGCCCGTGCAGGTGACATCCCGCGAAGTGGTAATTGCGACAGCCGAACCCTACGTGCGCGAGTGGGAAAAGGAACTGCAGCCGATCCTGCGCAAGGAAATTCGACGGGTCATCGCCAATCCAACCGACATCGAACGCTATCAGATCGAGTTCTACAATCTCGCACGCTCGGTCAAAAACGCCGCGAATGCCGGACTGCAAACAGGCGGTAGCGGATTCGAGCAACTGGTGGAATTGGGTCGCACCGATCGCCAGTTCGACGCCAACGAGCAGCACATCGTGCACATCGTCGACTGGCTGTGGCAGTACGCCTTCGAGCAGCGCGCATCCGATATTCACATCGAACCGCGCCGCGATCTGGGCATCGTGCGCTTCCGTATCGATGGCGTATTGCATCAGGTCTATCAGACACCCATGTCGGTGACCAACGCCATGACCAGCCGTATCAAAATTCTCGGCCGCATGGACGTCATCGAAAAGCGCCGCCCGCAGGATGGCCGTATCAAGACACGCACGCCCGATGGCACAGAAGTGGAACTGCGCCTGTCCACGTTGCCCACCGCGTTCGGCGAAAAACTGGTGATGCGCATTTTCGACCCGGAAGTGCTGGTGCGCGATTTTTCGGAACTCGGTTTTTCCGAGGACGACCGCAAAAATTGGGACTCGATGGTACACCAGCCCAATGGCATAATTCTGGTGACGGGCCCGACCGGCTCGGGCAAGACCACGACGCTCTATTCCACGCTCAAGATGCTGGCGACGCCCGAGGTCAACGTCTGCACGATCGAAGATCCGATCGAAATGGTCGAAGACTCCTTCAATCAGATGCAGGTGCAGCCTCAGATCGATCTCGGCTTTGCCGATGGCGTACGTTCGCTGCTGCGGCAAGATCCGGACATCATCATGGTGGGCGAAATCCGCGATCTGGAAACCGCCGAGATGGCCATCCAGGCGGCGCTGACCGGCCACCTCGTCCTATCCACTTTGCATACCAACGATGCGCCATCGGCGATCACCCGCCTGCTCAATCTGGGCGTGCCGCACTACTTGATCAACGCCACCCTACTGGGCGTGATGGCGCAACGTCTGGTACGTACCCTGTGTCCGCACTGCAAGAAGGCCGTCGATATGCAGCCGGAAGACGAAGCGATGTGGGCCGCAACAGTGGTGCCATTCAAGTCCGCCAAGCCGGCGAAAATCTACCAGCCGGTCGGCTGCCTCGAATGCCGCATGACCGGCTTCCTCGGCCGCATGGGCATTTATGAAATCCTCATGATGACACCCGAGGTACGCAAACATATTCGCCAGGATTCCAACTTGGCGCGCATCCGTGCGCAAGGCTATCGCGAAGGCATGAAGCCGTTGCGCATATCCGGCGCCATGAAAGTTGCGCGCGGCGTCACTTCCCTGGACGAAGTGGTCAAGGTCGCGCCGCCGGGAGAACAGGAGCAGGAACAAGCGGAGTAGCGGTAAGCAAGCGCGAATGTATGACAAAGGACTATCGGCCAATAACATGCGTCGTGGGAGCGGGCCATGCCCGCGACAGCGTGCGCAACAGAGTACGTCTGTGGATGTGGCCATGAAGGTCGCGGGCATGGCCCGCTCCTACCACGATGCAATGTACTGCGCCTATTGCACCCTGCTCCAGCCCGCTAGCAATATGCAATTCGACTAACTCAAAAATGACCGCGATCACGTAATTTTTACGCCACGCTGATTTACGAGGACTTGCCAACATCCTTGGTGGCCAGCGAGACGGCAAACGCCGATGCCGGATTCATACTGTCAACCATCGCACTCGGAATCAATATCGTCGTACCCCGCTCCTTGGTTGTCTCGTAGATGATGTTCATTGCGCGCAGTTGCATCGCCGCGGGATGGTCGCCATAGGTTCTGGCCGCTTCCACAAACTTGCTGGCAACTTCCGCTTCGGCAGCGCCAAGTATGACGCGCGCCTCTTTTTCACGCTCGGCCTGCGCCTGTCTGGACATCGCATCCTGTAATGCCACTGGAATAGCCACATCGCGGATTTCGACAGACCCGACGGTAATGCCCCAGGGTGCTGTCTTCTTGCCGATTTCGCTACGCAGCAGTTCATCCGCGGCTTTGCGTTCGGACAGCAGGGAGGACAACATCGACGCGCCGATCATTTCCCGCAGCGACGTTTGCGCGACACGATCGATGGCCTGAAGGTAGTCCGAAATCTGCAACGCGGCTTTCTCGGCGTCATGCACATGCCAGAATATGATGGCGTCAACATTCACCGGCACGGTATCTTTGGTCAGCGCGGCCTCCGCATTGAATGCCGTGGTCTGAATGCGTTCATCGATGATGGCCACCACACTATCGACGATTGGAATGATCATGAACAAGCCCGGACCTTTGACGCCGTAAAGCCGCCCCGCGCGTAAGATCACGAATCTCTCCCACGTATTGGCCATCTTGAGCGACTGCGCAATGATCGCCGCCACAATACCAAAAGCCGCCGCGATTTAGATGCTGCCCATGCCTCCAAAGAGCACAGCCAATACGACGCAGCAAGTGGTGATGAACAAGGTGATTGGATTCATGTTCGAGCCCTCCAGGTAAAGCCGGTTACACCGGCACGCCGCCGATTGAAGTCTTTGACACATCGGCGCATACAAAGTTGGTTTGCTGCCGATGCGTCAAACGACTCTATCGGAGCGATTGCAACATAATGCTTGCGCCGAATGCAGCGAATAGCAAGTTTCACATCAAACGATTTCGTATTGCTGCCGACAAGCCTACTTGGCGGCACTCGATTCTGCATCGGCAAATGCACAAGTTATCTCACAGGCATTGATCTAGCGCAAATCGACGTTCATTCATAGGCATATGCACTTTGACAGCAACGATATGGGGTGGTAATAACATTACAATAAAATGTGTGTTTGTCGGAGGGTGACAGAGATGATCGCGCTGATTGAAGCAAAACGTGCCGGTTTGCTGGAACGCAAGTATTGGCTGCCTAATGTCATATCCGGTGTAATCGTTGGCGTCGTTGCCTTGCCTCTGGCGATGGCTTTTGCCATTGCGTCCGGCGCGAAACCCGAGCATGGCCTATACACAGCCATCGTGGCCGGTCTCCTTGTATCGGCATTTGGTGGTAGCCGTCTGCAGATTGCGGGGCCAACAGGCGCCTTCATCGTGATCCTTTCCGCCATCACTGCCAAATACGGCTTCGATGGTTTGCAAATCGCAACGCTCATGGCCGGTGTAATGCTGCTGGCCATGGGCTTCACCAAGATGGGCGTCGTAATCAAATTCATTCCTGCACCTGTAATCGTGGGCTTCACAGCAGGTATCGGCGTCATTATCTGGATCGGGCAATGGACTGCTTTTTTCGGATTGCCTGCAGTCGGCGGAGAACATTTCTATGACAAATTGTGGTACTTGATTCAGGCGCTGCCGCAGTTGCATATGGCAACGACGGCACTCGCAACGGGCAGTCTGTTACTGCTCGTTCTGACACCTCACATTCGCGGGCTCAGTCGTATTCCCGCACCCCTTATCGCCATGGTTGCCGCGACGATTATGCAATCGGCATTTCACTTTTCGGGCGTAGCCACTATCGGCAGTACCTTCGGCGGCATTCCCCAAGGTCTACCCAACTTATCCTTGCCGACGATATCGGTCAGCCGCATTTTTGAATTGATCGGCCCCGCCTTCACCATCGCCATGTTAGGCGCCATCGAATCTCTCCTTTCGGCGGTCGTTGCCGATGGCATGGCTGGCACCAGACATGATTCCAATCAGGAACTCGTCGGCCAAGGCGTCGCCAATATCGTCTCACCCATGTTTGGCGGCTTTGCCGCAACGGGCGCCATCGCGCGTACCGCCACCAATATTCGCAATGGCGGCACCTGTCCGCTGGCAGGCATTGCGCATTCTGTAACGCTCATACTGATCATTCTTTTTCTGGCGCCATTGGCCGCAAACATTCCGCTCGCCGCACTCGCCGCCATCCTGTTCGTGGTGGCCTACAACATGAGCGAGCTCAAGCATTTCGCGCGCATGGTGCGCCGCGCGCCGCGCGCCGACGTGGCCATTCTGCTCATCACATTTTCGCTGACCGTCTTCACTGACCTTGTGGTTGCTGTGAATATCGGCGTGATTCTGGCAACCCTGCAATTTTTGCGGCGCATGGCTTCGTCGGTGGAGGTGCAACAGGTCGCGGAACATGAAATCAATCGTGAGCTTGTCCATCTCGGTTTCACCAAACTGCCACCCGGCGTACTGGTGTTCGGAATTGAAGGTCCCTTTTTCTTTGGCGCAGTCGAACAGTTCGAACGTGCGCTGGCACAAACGCATACCGATCCACGTGTTCTCGTGCTGCGCCTGCGCCGGGTACCTTTCATGGACATC
>DASUGV010000023.1:0-2798 GCA_036273835.1 Rhodocyclaceae bacterium | reverse complement strand
GAACAAGTCCCAACCCATGCTCTCGATTGAAGCGTCCCCCGTAGCAATGCGTCCGGCGTCGAGGGCTATCAAATCATGCCATCGGTGCGCCGAATCACTGCGGGTAGCGACTTTGATGACGGGACCTCGGCTAAACCGTAGGGGTGCCGCGCCCAGTCGTGAAGACGTGCAGATTCATACCGCGCCGCGAGCTGGAGCGTGCCGCAGATGAAATCACTGGCAGGCGTTGCGGCATAGATCAAGCCTTTGGCCGAAGTCCTTTCACCCGGCGAGACTACGCTCTACGAATCGGACTGCTGCCTGACTTGACGATGGAGCCCATGGCTTTTTCGACAATATTGGACAAGCCACCTTTCTTGTTACCGCGCGTCGTGTTGGCGCTGCGATCCCGCCGCCGCGCTTCAGATATTCGTCGTACCAAGCCATCTCGCGAATCATGGCTTGGGCGATTTCCGGCGTAGCCGCGCGGTCAATTGAGCGATGCCATCGCGCACTTCGGTGGTTTCCGAGAACATGACCGTTGCATCTGTGCGCACCAGCAGATCGGTCGCAAAGCCGACTGCGGGTTGGCGGTGAGACTCGAAAACGCGTCGCTGCTACCACATTGCACACCCACTGCCAGATCGAAGGCCGAACAAGTCGTACGCTGGCGTGCATTCAGTCTTGTCACGCAGTGTCAAGCCACATGGGAACTGAGTGCCGGTAGACAAGCCGCC
The DNA here is from genome assembly GCA_036273835.1 of Rhodocyclaceae bacterium. Classification (GTDB taxonomy): domain Bacteria; phylum Pseudomonadota; class Gammaproteobacteria; order Burkholderiales; family Rhodocyclaceae; genus DASUGV01. Next base: position 2,082 of record DASUGV010000023.1, on the reverse strand, counting down.
GTCATTGACGACGATGGCAACGTTGTCGCTTGCATTGACCTGGATATACCGCGCTGACATGGAAGGCATGGAGCTCCTTCATTCGGCTGATTGCGAAATGCTGCGCAAGAGACGCGCTCTGCTGCCCGATAGGTGCAGGCGCAATGCTGCGCGAGCTGCTTCCGGATCTTGGCGTTCGATGGCGTAGCAGATCTGTTCATGCTCCGACTGGATGCGCTCCATGAATTGCTGTTGCGTGATGCCTTCCATGCGGAATGATTGCAAACGGGCACGCGGAATCTGCATCTCGCCGAGATAATTGAAGAGGTTCAGAAAGTGCGGATTCTGCGCAGCTTCGGCAATCTGTCGATGGAATTCGAGATCCGCGCTGACTGCTTTTTCGCCTTTCTCGATCGCCGCGCGCATCGTTGCCAGCGCTTTGTGCATGGCATCCAGATGCACTTGTTTGCGCCGTTGAGCTGCGAGCACCGCGGCCTCCGACTCTAGGGCAATGCGAAGCTCAAGCACTGCCACAATTTCCCGTACGGCCGACAGGCTTGAGGCTTCGATCTGGAACGCCTCGGACTGCGCCTGTTGAACAACGAAGGCACCAACGCCGTGTCTCGTGGCCACGCGGCCACTCGCTCGCAGGTTTGCGATGGCTTCGCGTACCACGGTTCGACTGACGCCAAATTCGTCAATCATCTCCTGCTCGCTTGGTAAACGTGACCCCATTGAATAGTGCCCATTGCCGATGCGTTCTGTGAGCGCTCTGACGAGCTGTCCGCTCAAAGTTTCGCGGCGATTAGGGTTCTGCATGCATATGTTCCCTGTGTAAATGCTGGCGATGAGTAGTATATAACCGGCAAGCTCTACTTGTATGATGTCTTGTCAGATCGTTCGATAAAAAGGCTTGTGGCTCAACACATCATACTACGATGCTGTGTACATCTAAGTATTTTCGGCCACTGCTTATTTGCCCAAATTCCGTCAATTATCTCTTGTATATGCTGATTTTAAGCTCGTACAGATAGGGGTTTACGATAGTCAATTTGAATTTGCAAGCGCTGGGTATTGTTGATACAGTCGCCATCAACTCGTATGACGACATATAAGATAATCAAAAAATGAGAATCGAAAGAACCAAGATCCGTGTCTTCACTTATCCAGCGCGGCGGAGCGTCGATAGCACAGGGCACTCTCATCCCGGTCCCGAGGTAAATGCGCAGCTGGCGATGCTAAGCATCACCGCAAGCGATGGTTCCGAAGGACATGCCTTTGGTCCCGTCGAGGTGATACGTGCGCATGTGATTGATGGCTTTGTACGCAAAGTTTTGCTTGGCGCAGATCCTTTCGATCGCGAACGTATTTGGCAGGACCTGGAGCATTGGCAGCGGGGCAGTGCCGGCCAGCTTACGGATCGCGCGCTGGCCATCGTCGATCAGGCCGTGTGGGATCTGGTTGGTCGCAAACTCGGACTGCCGGTGTACAAGCTGATCGGTGCTTACCGCGACAAAGTGCCAGCATATGGCAGCACCATGTGTGGAGATGAGCTGCGAGACGGTTTGTCATCTCCCGACGACTATGCGGCATTTGCCGAGCAATTGGTGGCGCGTGGCTACAAAGCCATTAAGCTGCACACGTGGATGCCGCCGGTTTCTTTTGCGCCCAGTGTGGAAATGGATATCAAGGCGTGTGTCGCGGTGCGCGAAGCGGTGGGGCCGGATATCGCCTTGATGTTGGACGGGTTCCACTGGTACAGCCGTACCGAGGCGCTGAAAATCGGTCGTGCGCTGGAGCGTCTGGACTTTGCATGGTTTGAGGAAATGATGAACGAGCAAAGCATCGCCTCCTATGCCTGGCTGGCCAATCAGCTCAGTATTCCAATCGTTGGCCCGGAGTCCATTGCAGGTAAACATCTCAGTCGTGCGGACTGGGCGGTGGCAGGCGCCTGTGACATTCTTCGTGCAGGTGTTCAAGGCATCGGCGGCATCACGCCAACCCTCAAGGTTGCCCATCTGGCCGAGTCCTTCGGTATGGACTGTGAGGTACATGGCAACGGTGCAGCCAATCTCGCAGTCTGTGCGGCAATCAAAAACTGCC
>DASUGV010000022.1:0-8430 GCA_036273835.1 Rhodocyclaceae bacterium | reverse complement strand
GAAGGGCAGGCCGAATGTTTTTTGCAGATCGCGCTTGCACGCTTGCTTGCCGCGCATGTCGTCGTGGCTGTAATTCTTGACGATCAGTCCGTCCATTTCCGGATCCCACACGAGCGTGTCGATGCCGTTCGGAACGGCGATCAAATCGCTCTGCCGCGCACGAAGAAGGCCGTCGAAGCCGTGGCCGAACTTGGGTGTCAATATTTCGCGCGCGTAGGTATGGCTGACTGTTGTAATGCGATCGGCATAACTCAGGGCGGCCTTCATGAAACTCAGTTGGCCCCAGTATTCGATTTCGCCGCTGTGTTGAATGCCGCTCGGGATGCCGAGCTCGGCGGCTGTCGATAGTGGATAGTTGCCTTGAAATGCCAGGTTGTGGATGGTGAAAATCGATTTTGCCTTGGCGCCGCGCTCGCGAAGTAACAGAGGCGTAAGTCCAGCATGCCAGTCGTGCGTGTGGACGACATGCGGAATGGATATTTCGGTGCTGCCAGCCGCGATCAACGCCGCCGCGTGGCTGAGCGCGGCGAAGCGCACGTGATTGTCGGAGAACTCGCAACCGTTTTCGTCGACATAGGGATTGCCGGCGCGTTTGTACAACCCATCGTTGCGCAGCAGGATCACTTCCACTTCGCTGTCGGGCAGGAATCCGCGCCACAGACTTGCATCACCGCCCGGCAACTGAGTGAGACGTCCGCACGGACGCAGCTTGACCGCGCCATCGAGCGCGCTGCCATAACCGGGCATGAGAATGGTGGTGTTGATGCCATCATTATTCAATGCTATCGAGAGCGCGCTGACGACGTCGCCGAGTCCGCCGGTTTTCGCAAGAGGGGCCGCTTCCGCAGCGACAAATAAGATATGTGGATGCACCGGTTTTTCCTCCGCGGAAGAAATTCGAATTGGGTTGCGCAGGTGCTTCTAAATCTGCACGGCCACAACCCGGTAACTTTTACGCACATAAGTAAGGCTTGCTTGTAAGCCTTGCATACGTGCCGGAAATTCAACTGAATCTCCTTACTTATTGCGAAGATCGTGCCTGATACGAAATACACAATAGAAAAATTGCGAATCAATTCGAGTCAATCAATTCCGCACATACATTGCCGCATGTACATTGCGAATGCGGCGGCATGCTAATTGCCGAAGAGGCATAGACAACGAGACATGTTCTGCGAAAGCGAAAGGGCTACCAGCCGCATGAAGTCATCGGCGATTTCGCTGCAGGTAAGGAGGAGGATATTGCGACGCTTGACGATACAAAGCGGCCAGTGAGTGCGCGCTGCACGATAGCGACAGCCACTCATCCTGGAGAGGCGCGAAGATGATCACGCTCTGGTTTGTGATCGTGGGGAGCTTGCTGATTCTGATGTCGCTTATCGGATTCGCGGTAGATCGATTGCCGTTGAGCGCTGGCGTGATTTATTTGTTCATCGGCGTCATCCTCGGCGCGCCGGGAATGGGGATTCTGGATGCGGATCCTTTGCAATATGCCAATGTCTTGGAAGTTGCTTTTGAGATCACGGTGCTGATTTCCTTGTTCAGCGTCGGACTCAAGTTGAAGGTGCCGTTTTCCGATCGCTTATGGCGATTGCCCCTGATGCTGGCGAGCACGTCGATGCTCTGCACGATTGCAATACTGACCGCGACAGGCATTTGGCTATTGCATTTGCCCGTCGGCGCCGCCGTCTTGTTCAGCGCAATTCTTGCGCCAACCGATCCCGTTCTGGCGTCCGATGTTCAGGTGAAAAATCCGGACGATCGCGATCTGGTCAGGTTCAGCGTTACGGCTGAAGGCGGCCTCAACGACGGCGCGGCATTCCCATTTGTCATGCTCGGACTAGGTCTGCTTGGACTGCGTGATTTGGGAGCAGGCTGGTCGCACTGGCTTTTGATCGATGTGGTGTGGGGTGTGTCGGGCGGCTTGGCGGTGGGCGCTGCATGCGGCATCGGTGTAGGCAAGCTGGTGCTGTGGTTGCGCAATCGGCGAGGCGAACCGCTCGGTCTCGAGGAATTCTTGGCGTTGGGATTGATCGGGCTCAGTTACGGCGTGGCGTGCTTGCTCCATACGCTGGGATTTCTGGCCGTGCTCGCCGCGGGTCTGGCAATGCGCAGACTGGAGTCCACGCCGGTCGTGAAAGCTGCGATAGCGCAAGATCCCGCGCCGGAGCCGGTGTTGCCGGTTCGCATGTTGCAATCGGTATTGAGTTTCAACGAGCGCTTCGAACGCATCGCCGAAGTGGCGGCCGTATTGCTGTTGGGCGGCATGCTATCGAGTGGCTACTTCGCATGGAAAGGTGTGGCCTTGGCGGCGGTACTGCTTTTCGCCGTGCGGCCCGTTTCGGTATTCCTGGGCATCCGCATGCTCCCTGGCACGCATCGCCAGCGCTGGCTGATTTCGTGGTTCGGCGTGCGCGGCGTCAGCTCGCTGTACTACCTTATGTACGCACTCGAAGCTGGACTGTCGAGGCAAGAGGCAGCAACCTTGTTGCCGCTCGCACTGACGGTGGTGGCCGTATCCATCGTTGCGCATGGCATATCGGGTACGCCAATGATGAATCTCTATTCGCGGCGGCAGCGCAATTGAAATCGGCCGTAAATACAGCATCGCGTCATTCCCGCTTTTGCGGGAATGACGAATACCGATTTCATTCAGCTCCCCTCGTCGAGGCGCGCCATGTCGTCGTCATCGAGTTGAAAGTCCTTGTCGCACGTATCCTGCTGGGTGATTTCTTCCTGTTCGATTCCGGTACTGTCTTCTTCGCCGGACTCGTCATCGAGGTCCATCAGATCGCTCGAATGTTTTCTGGAGGGTAGGTTGTTGGCCGATGTGCCGGCATTGGGAAAACGGCTTTCTTTAGTGGATATCGTCATGATGTTCTCCGTTGTCTATGCGCATATATGCAAATGACATTGCTCGTCACATAACCAAGCATCGCCAAGCATCGACACGCTCAAACAGTTTGCCTGGGTACTATGGTCATTGCTTCGGCAAGGTTTTGGCGCAGGATGGGCAAGGTTGTCTCGGCAAACGTCTTGATCTCGGGATCGCGACCCTCGCGCGCGACATGTTCGAACAGCGCGATGGCTTCCTCATGTGTCTTGATGCCGATTTCCTGTGCGAACAAGGCATCGAAGCTGCGTCCATTCAAGGTGCTCAACCGATCCAGTGTCGCTTGCTGGTCCGGCGTCGGTCGATCCGGCAGCGCAATGCCGTTGTTGGCGGCGAAGGCCATCAGTTCGCGATCGGCCCGTGTGTGATCTTCGGCGACGGTTTGCGCATAGGACTTCATGGTCATCGTCGTCGCTCGCGATGCGGCCATCTGCGCGCCTTCAACTATGGCTAGCGATTCCTGCGCGGCGACACGCACAAACGTCTTGTCTGTGTCGGACAAGGAATCGGAAGAGCCGCCGGAAGACGATGACGAGGATGAAGATGAATAGCTATCGCTCGATGCCGGCGCGGAACTGTTCATGTCGCTGCTGGGCGACGAACTGCTGTCCATTGGAGCGGGTGTCGTGGAAGGCGAGGTGGTGGAACCGGGAGTTGTCATGCCGCTGGTCGAGTCCGTACCGGTGTTGGGCGATACCGTATCGTCATGCTTGCTGCATGCGGCCAGCGCAAAAGCGCCTGCCAATATCATGACTTTGCTTACCTTGATCAATGTTTCCATCATTACCTCCGCTCGAAAATTAAACATACAGGTACACATTTGTCGCAAATGCGATCGCTAGGAAAGCAGCATCCAGCGTGCCCGCGTTTTCGTATTCGCACCATCTGAAAATTCGACAAAGCGAGTGGCTTGATCTGCCATGGTTCGGGCATAGCGTTTGCCGGTGGCTTGTTTGAATCGGTCCTGAATGCTGTGCAAGTGGATGTGTTTCCAATGCGACTTTCGATCAATGCCCAGCGCGATTGCATCCGGTTGTAAGCATTACAGGTTGCCGTGTAATTCGCGGCATATTCAAATTATGTCCGGGAGTCACTTATGCCGCATGCATCCAGACGCCGTCAGATACGAGATAGGAACAAGAGCGGCGTCAAATCGCCGCGTCTGCCGCATGAGCGCGACGAGTCCAGCGACAGTCAGACGGCTCCAATACAGCCAGTCATCGAACAGGCGCAAAAGGACATCGCCGAAGGCAAGCAGGACACGGATTTGCACGGTACGCCGGGTCTCGATAAATCGCGCAAGTGATCGGGACGCGTCAACCGTTGGCCGTGTTCGTGTTCGCAAATTCCCTTAGACAAACCTTTCGCATGCTCGAACGCGGGTATGCGCACACGATAGCGTTCAAGCCGCTGCGAATCGTCGCGGCCAGCGTGCAAGCATGGCTAAGCGACCGCTGTGCCAGCATGGCCGCGGCGCTGGCTTTTTATGCGGCTTTTTCGATGGCACCGATGCTGGTGATCGTCATCGCCGTCGCGGGTTTCTTTTTCGGCCCGCAGGCTGTGGAAGGCAGGTTGTTTTCGGATATCGCCGGTCTCGTCGGCAAGGAGGGCGCCACTGCCTTGCAGGCTATGGTAGCCAGCGCCTGGAAGGCCGACCGCAGCGGCTGGACCGCACTGATCTCTGTAATCGCTGTTTTCTTTGGCGCCTCGGCTACGTTTGCGCAACTTAACACATCGCTGAACACAATCTGGCGGGTGCCGTCGACACAGGCACGACAAGCTTTGTTCAGTCTGGTCAAGGTACGCTTGATTTCGTTCGGACTTGTCATTGGCATCGCCTTTCTGATCATGGTGCTGCTTGTCATGGATGCTGTGCTGTCGTTCGTGGTGGAATGGATAGTGGGCGCGAGCGCAGATGCACGGCAATGGATTCAGCTGATACAGCACGGGACGATTTTGATCGTGCTGACGGCGGCGTTCGGTGCGATGTTGAAAGTGTTGCCGGAGACGCCTGTGCGCTGGCCCAGCGTATGGCTGGGCGCGGGTACGGCTGCCGTGCTCTTCGACGTGGGAAAGAATTTATTCGGTTTGTATCTTGCGCGTGCCGGTACCGCCAATGCATTCGGTGCCGCGGGTTCGCTGGCGGTGTTGCTGATGTGGCTCTATTTTTCCTCGGCAGTATTTCTTCTCGGCGCAGAACTCGCGGCGCATTGTGGAGTGCGCTTGCCTGAAGCAAACAATGCGCATTTCGATGCGACGCCGGCCGAGCAGCCGGAGAACGAAAGATCGAAGGAAGTTCCGTTTTTGCTCAAGTGAATTTTGCTCGCAAAGAATTACCGTAAAAATACAACATTGTCATTTCCTTGGAAGCGGAAGACGGCATCCTTTTCATTTGGCATGGCTTGCGATCGCGGCAGTATGAACTTCCTGCAATAGCGCGGCGCAATTGCTGTTCGTGCCGGGTCCCGTCTCGATGAGAGGAAGCAGCGCGGCAAACGGGTTGACGATGCCCAACGCGATGGTTGCGCCACCGCGGATCAGTAAATCCTTGCGGTCGACCATGTACCGTGGCGCGGCAAAATTGCCATATAAGCGAATCGGAACGCGCAGCGCCAGGATACTGCGGTCTTTGGGTTCGGGCCGCATCAGCAAATCGAAATACTCATTTCGCATGTCGACGTAACCCGAGCCATCGACCCGCGTGTCGCCGGTATCGAACACCAGCGCTTCGGTGCGCGCCACGCCTTCATTGACGTTCAAGGACGCCACGGCACAACGGATCGGCGTCGTTTGATCGCCCCGGACGAGGAACTTGATAATCTCGCCGCCATCCAGACCGATTTCTTCCATCAGCAAATTCGAAACCGTGCCGCCCGTCATGGCGAGTTGCGCTTTGCCCGATGCGTTGGCGAGATAGCCCGCAATCGAATTGCCGCTTCCGTTCAGATGAATATTGATGCCCACCACGCCGCTGCTTGAACTCATGATCTTGATGGTAGGAAACAACTGTGCCAGTTTTGCATGACGCATAATGACATCGGTATTGATCTTGACGGGGCTTTGACTGCCATCGATGTCGATCGTCGATACGAGATCGCCGCCTGCCAACCCAAGTTTAAGCGGTTTGAGCAAGAGCCGTCCTGCGCTGAGCGAGATGGAGGCCGACAGATTCTCGAATGGAATTTCATTGGGCACGCGCAATTGCCGTATGTCCAATGCAACGGTCGCGTCCATGGCATTCAGGCGATCGAGCTTGAACGGCTTTTGCGGCAACACGCGTCGCGGCGAAGTGGGTTTGCTTTGCATAGCGGTTTCCACTGGCTTGCTGGCGATACCTGGCGAAGGCGATTGGCTTGGCGAGACGCCAATCATCGTACCCAAATCCGCGAGGTCGAAAAAATTGCTATGTAGTTTTGCCTGCAGGATTGGACGCGGCGAACGCGAAGTGAACGTCGCGTCGCCGGCGATATCGCTCTTGCCGATCTTGCCGTTGAAGTCGTGGTACGAGAAATTTTTGTCGTGCTCGGTAAAGTGTCCCGCAATGCGATAAGGCGGCGTGGATGGCAAGCTGACCGCCAGCGCGGGATAGAGCGCGGCCAGATCCGGTCCCGATACCGCTAGTTGAGCGTCGATGGCACGCTGTCCGAACATGTCGGCGATGCTGCCATCGGCGCTCACGTTCGTTTTATCCAGATTGAATTGAGTGAGCACGGCGAAAGGTTTCGCCGTGTCTTGCAGCGATAGGATGCTTGCGGTACTTGCTTTCCCGTCGAACGAAACTTTGCCGTAATGGCCGCCGAAGGAGAGTTGCGTTGTCAGACTGCGATGCACGTCCGTATCGGTGCGAGCAGGCGGGCCGGTTGCCGCATTGACATCGACATCGATATCGAGCATGGCATCGGCATAATGAATCCGGCCGTTATCGATCTGCAAACCACGGACGTTGACCGTTCCTTTGGAAGGCTCGCTCGGTTTGCCGAACGTCCAGTTCTTGCGTCCGTTCGCCAAACGCTCGAGATATATGTCCGGATGCTGCAAGCGGACATTTCGAAGCACGATCGCATTGCCGAAAAGACTGGGAATGTCGATGGCAAGGTCGATTTCGTCAGCGCTAATCATTTGCGGCTGGCTGCCGCCTTGCATATTTCCGATACGGACCTGCTTGAGCCGCACGACCGGCGGCCATGCCAGATGAACGACCAGATGTCCGAGTGTGACGGCGCGCTCGGTTTTGTTGCTGGCGAAGCGTTGCAGCGGTTGTCTGAGCCAATCCCAATCGAAAAACAGCGCCCATAACAGCAATGCCGCGATCAGAATCGCGGCAATCAAGCGTGCTCTATTTTTCCATTTTGAGGTAGCCACAGCGAACTCATTTGTATAGGCCCTGCGCAATATGTCAATGAAATATTATGACAATTGCGTAAGGAGTGTTTTTCTTAACTGTTGATGGGTGCGAACAAATGCACTGCGAACAGGGACTCGCTGTCTGTCCATGTATTCAGGTTTGCCCAGCCGGCCGAACGCGCAAGGACACGGAAATCGTTGACCGAATATTTGTACGAATTTTCTGTATGAATCGATTCGCCCGCCTGGAGCCTAAAGGGCCGCCCCGAAACTTCGGCCCATTGATTTTTGGTGGATACCAGGTGCATCTCGACGCGGCCGTGACAGGGATCGAAACGCGCTTCGTGACGAAACAGTCGCAAATCGAAAGTGCCCGCCAGCTCGCGATTGATGCGGTTCAGCAGGTTCAGATTGAATTCCGCGGTGACGCCCTGCACATCGTCATAGGCTGGAATCAGCCTGGTCGGATTGCGAGTCGTATCGGTGCCGACGACGAGCAGACTATCCGATCCCAATAATTGGCGAAGACGTTTGAGGCAAGTGATGGCTTCGTACGGCGTAAGATTGCCGATCGTCGAGCCAGGAAAAAACCCTAAACGCTTTCTGGAATTTACCGAGTAGCGCACTGCGCGCGGCAGCGACATGGCACGCGTGAAGTCGGCGACCATCGGAAAGAAACGCACGCCCGGAAAGTCGTGCTGCAACCTGTCGACCGATGCATCGAGGAATTCCGCCGATACATCGATCGGCACATAGTTTCGCGGACGATCCAGCGCACCGAGCACGAGCGGTGTCTTGCGGCTGGAGCCGCTGCCGATTTCCACCAGCGTCGCATTGCTGCCGACTGCATTTCGCAGCACCGGTACGCAACGTGCCAGGATGGCGGTTTCGACGCGCGTCAAATAATACTCGGGCAACTGAGTGATTTTCTCGAAGAGCTCTGAACCGTATTCGTCGTACAACCAGGTCGACGAAATTGATTTGTGGGGCCGCCGAAGTCCGGTGACCACGTCTTCGAAAAACTGTGCCTGAAAATCCGGTGCGGACGCTTTGACAGAGCTTGCGAGTGCGGACGTTGCGCGCATGGATGTGCCTAGGATTGTGAGTGAGCGCAAGCGTGGGCTGACATGTCGCCACCGTCACGGATTTTCAAATGGTTGATGACCGCTCTGACATACGGGCACGCCGTGACG
>DASUGV010000021.1:0-6255 GCA_036273835.1 Rhodocyclaceae bacterium | reverse complement strand
GCGATCATTTCATGATGGTCTCGGTCGGCACGAGTTCAACTTTTGCGGCAGTCGTTGTTAAACACTGACCTGCTGCATGCGCGAACGTCTTCGTTTTCCAAGGTAAGCGCCGTCCTTCAACAATGCGATCCATCTACCTTTCTCCAGAACACGCCGCCTTCAGGACGACTGTTCGCGCTTTTCTGCAAGAACATGTTCTCTCTGCTGCGGACGCATGGGAGCAGGAGCGTGCGATATCGCGCGAAGCGTGGCATCTATTCGGTCAACACGGTCTCCTGGGATTAATCCATCCCAAGAAATTCGGTGGAGAAGAACGCGATCTTTTTCATTCCATCGTTTTTCTTGAAGAACTCGGCCGTACTGGTTACGCGGGCATACGCGCGGGCATATCGGCGCATGCCTACATGGCAACGCACTATGTCGCGCGCTATGCGAGCGAGAATTTGCAAAGATCTTATCTGACACCGGCAATCAAAGGCGACAAAGTGGCCGCGCTTGCAATCACCGAGTGGGACGCAGGCTCAGACCTGTCAAGACTGGCGACCACCGCGCGGCCAGAGGCAGATCGATTCATTATCGATGGCACAAAAGTCTTCATTACCAATGGTATGACAGCGGACTATTACGTTGTAGCCGTACGCACCTCTCCGCCAGAAAAAAATTCAAAAAAAGCCAACACCGGCATATCGCTCGCCATCGTCGATGCGCGCCTAGCGGGCATTACAACCACTTCTCAGGAAAAACTCGGTTGGCATGGCGCGGGCACCGCTGAAATCAGGTTTAATGCCGTTAGCATAACTAGCGACAATATCATCGGCCGCCTCAACAGCGGATTTCTATACTTGATGCGTGGGTTCCAATTGGAACGGCTCGCCGCGGCTGCGCTTGCCTTGGGAGGCATCGAGCGTTGTATCGAAAGTACGCTTGCATATTTAACATCGCGCCAAGCCTTCGACGGCAAGCTGTCCGCATTGCAAACGGTCAGACATCGCATCACCAATCTGGCTACGGAGCTCATGAGCGCCCGGATGCTCGTCTATCACGCCGCGTGGTCGTATCAAAACGATGAACTATCAGTCACGGAATGCTCCATGGCCAAGCTGCATACAACGGAATTAGCGTGCCGTGCGGCTGACGAATGTTTGCAGCTCCAAGGCGCTCGAGGTTATCTCGCTGCGTCGGATATTTCGCGCATCCATCGCGATGCGCGGGCAGCGACAATGGCAGGCGGTGCGAGCGAGGTAATGCGTGACATCATCGCGCAGCAAGTTATCGATATCACGGCGCGTTCTTAGCCACCGGCTTCCAGGCCCATGGCCAGAAGTTTGTCGAGCAGTTTTACAGGCCCGGATCGACAAAAACAGTAACTCTTTGGTAGATAAGAAATTTCAATAAAGGTATAAATCTTGCATTAATGACACAGTTGAATTTCTATAATGGCGACTTATACGCCACTTTTTTGCAAGGTAAGATCATGATTATTAAAAAGATATTGTTTGGAATTGTGTTCTTGGCACTTGCTGCGGGCCAAGCTATCGCTGGTCCGCTGACCAATGTCACGGTGACAGGTACATTTAACGCGGGTGGTTTTTCGAACGGCGCAACACAGGTTGTTGATCCTCTAGATTTTGGCGCCACATTTTTCACTGAAGACACCAACTCTAATGCATTTTTCTTCATCAATTTTGACGAGGACGGGCTGGTCACCGTGTTCAACACCATCGGTGACTTCGTTAGTCCACCCAATCAAATATTCACTTTTAGCTTCAGCGGTCTCGATCCGAGCGATTCCATCATCGGCGTTTCTCCAGTCGATGGCTTAGCCTTATCGATTTTGAATTCGGACACCATCAAAATTAACCTGAGTAGTGTTGCATTTGGCGATGAGTTTTCATCTCTCTCTGCGCAACTCGTATTTGGCGTTCCCGAACCTGGCACTTTGGCACTGCTCGGCCTGGGCATGCTGAGTCTTGTTGGTCTACGTCGACGCACGGTTTAAAAATATGTAATCTCCGCCGGTAGTAAAAAGCTTGGACCTTTACTACAGTGTGGACACACAAAAAAGATTGCTTGGAAGCAATCGGCCTCATTACAGGAGAGATTGGAGATGAAGACCACTTTGTTTAAGGGCGTGCTATGGAGCGCGCCTGTCATCGTGCTTTCAGCGCTGGCAATTGCGGACGCCGGCAACACTGTCAGCGATCCTGCGTTTCAAGTCGCACCAAGCGACGGATGGGCCAGCCAAGCGGGTGGTACAGCAGGTGGGTCCACGGCAGCGGCAGCCAATATTTATACCGTGGCGAATCGTGCGCAATTGGTTGCCGCCATTGCGGATGCGGGTACGCTTCCAAAAATCATTAAGGTCCAAGGCGTCATCGATATGAGCGAAGGGACGCCCTTTGCCAATCATGCCGATCAAGCCGCACGCGCCGCGATCAATCTCAACAGCAACACGACCTTGCTGGGTAACGGCAGTACCGCTGGCATCATCAATGGTTATGTCACCGTCAACAATGTCTCGCAGGTGATTATCCGTAACCTCAAGATCGTCAACCCTTGCGATGTCGAACCCGTGTTCGATCCCAATGATGGCCCAACGGGCAGTTGGCATTCGCAGTTCAGCGGTCTTAGCGTCCAAGGTTCGAATCACGTGTGGATTGACCACATGAATTTCACGGACGTACCACAAACGGACGACCAATCGCCGGTCATAAATGGTCAACTCAAGCAATGTCACAATGGCGCACTGGACATTGCGTCAGCTTCTGACTATGTGACAGTGTCATACAACGTCTTCGAACAGCACAACAAGAACAACACGGTCGGCGCTTCAGATACTGACACCGGCGACGACGGTCATCTCACCATCACCTTCAGTAACAACATTTGGCGCGATATCGCGTCGCGTGCTCCACGCGTGCGTTTCGGTATGGTGCATATGTTCAACAACTACTTTGTTGGCAGCAAGACGAATCCGGTCTATCCCAACAATTACAGTATCGGTGCTGGCATTGGGGCAAAGATTCTGTCGCAAAACAATGTTTTCGAAATTACGGGGGCCGCGACTTGCGACGCCGTCGTTGCCAATCCTAATACCGCCTCGCCTGCCGGCGCATTCAAAGACACAGGATCGGCCCTCAACGGCAAGGCGCTGACAGGTTGCTTGCTATCCAATGCCGTGACGTGGACGGTGCCCTATGCCTATTCATTGAAGCCAGTCATAGTGGTCAAGGCAAATGCAATAGGAAGCGCAGGCGCAGGCAAAATTACTTTCCCGCTTGGCGATCCCAGTGGTTTGGGTCCTGACGCTACTGGCCGCTACGCCGATGCGCGAGGATTTTATCCTGATGCCGCAGGCCGCTATCCGGACAGTCGTGGTCTTTATGCAAATGCCAACGGCATATATCCGACCGATGCGGAAGCGGGGCTTTTCGATAATGAATTCGGAACCGCTCGTAGCTACAGCACGGACGGTGCCATCGACACCAGTTCCAACAACCCATTTTTCCATTCGTTCGGAAATGGCCGTACTTGCGCCAGCTGCCACGCGCAAGGAGAAGGCTTCAGCGTAACGCCAACCGAATTGCAACAGCGGTTTGCGAATACCAACGGAACAGACCCGATTTTCTCGCCGAACGACGGTTCCAATTCGCCTAACGCGCCCGTCGGAACACTGGCCGAAAAACAAGCGGCCTACAGCATGTTGCTGACGAGGGGTGTGATCCGTATTGGCATGCCGATACCGACCGTCACGAATGATATTCCGCCCAAGCCTGCTGAATTCGTGCTCGACAGTGTCAGCGATCCTTATGGCTATGCAAGCGCGAGCGAGCTGTCGCTTTTCCGTCGGCCTTTGCCTAGCACGAACCTGCGGTTCCTTTCCGCAGTCATGTGGGATAGCCGGGAAACTGTCGCCGATCACAGCGGCAATCCTGATCCGACGCTATGCATTCAGAGTGGCGCCAATCCGCTGCCTTGCTACAAGCCCATCAATTTGGATTTGAAGAATCAGGCTAACAATGCGACGCTAGGTCATGCACAAGCTGCGCAATCATTAAGCGACGCCGATCAGCAAGCGATCGTTAATTTTGAAATGAAGTTGTTCACCGCCCAGCACTATGACAAATCAGCGGGGTTCCTTGCTTCGGCAAACGCTAAAGGCGGAACTGACACGCTTACTACGGTCGACTATTACTTCGATATCGGTAGCGTCTTTGGCGATCCCAAAACTCATCTGCCCTCGACCACTACGAAACTCACCGCCATGCAGCTTTTCGGCACATGGCTGAATGCGGTGGGAACAAAAGATCAGGCCATGATCGCCGCACGTCAGTCGATTGCCCGTGGGGAAAAGATTTTCAACACCAGAACCTTCACGATGGTGGGCGTAGGCGGAACCAGGACCACGACCGTTACCGGCGCCACATGTACCAATTGTCATAGCACGCCACAAGTGGGAAGTTTGGGCGAGCCGAACTTGTTCAACATCGGTATTGGCGATCCCAAGTTCGATCCCGCCAGAACACCGGATGACATGCCCTTGTACACGTTGCGAAACATTACGACGGGTTCGAATGCCGGCAAGATTTTGAAGGTCCGTGATCCGGGCTTGGCGATGATCACCGGAAAATGGGCAGATGTCGGCAAGTTCAAGGTACCGGGTTTGAGAGGCTTGGCAATGCGTCCGCCCTATTTCCACGACGGATCGGCGCAAACCATCGAAGACACAACGGCGTTCTATAACACACGCTTCAATATGAATTTGACTGCGCAAGAATTCATAGACCTGAATGCGTTCTTGAAATCGCTTTAATCGAACATGCACGGTACGAGCCGATGAATCATCGGTTCGTACCGGATGTCTGAAGATGTTGATGGAAAAAGCGCTCGCTCGAAAAACCTTGGCACCGAGCGAAAAATGACAAGTAGATATTGTACTTTTAGTTTTATCTAAAGCGATTCAGTCCGTAGCTCGTTCGGACAAACACTGCCCGCACAAGCCTACAGAACGATCCAGTTTTTCGCTATCAAATAGCGAATAATTGCCTGCGCGGCTGTCATGGGTTCCACGATCGTCGTATCGATCACGATCTCGCTGTCCGCTGGAATTTCGTATTCAGATCCAATGCCGGTAAAGTTTGCGATCAAGCCCGCTCTGGCTTTTTTGTAGAGTCCTTTTACATCTCGGCTCTCTGCAACCTCTATTGGCGTCTTCACATAAACCTGAGCAAAGCGTCCATGCCGTATTAATTCCCTCACCATTTTTCTGCCAGCCGATGATGGCGAAATAAGCGACACCACAGTTACCAGACCACAAGCGCTCGCCATCTGCGCCACTTCTGCAGCACGGCGCATGTTTTCTATTCGGTCTGCGGCTGTGAACGAGAGATCACTGGACAGGCCACTTCGTAGCACGTCGCCATCAATCGCAAACACCGATTTATCGTGCTCTTTTAGCGTAAATGCAATCGCCTCCGCAATGGTTGATTTGCCGGCACCCGAAATTCCGGACAACCAAATGACGCACCCTTGATCTGAACTCATCACCGTAAATTTCTTTAATTGATTTTTAAGAACGTCGACTTTTTCTTCGTAAGAAACGTAGTTTGAATGATCCTAACAACGCCAGTTCAATGCGATTGTCATGGGGCCCTTGGAATTAATCCAACGAGCCTCCGTTCGCAAGCCAATTGGCACAATCGCTACCAAGCTCCATTGCAGCCCGCATTTCATATTCAGCGACTTCGGAAGCGCTCAGCGTTTCCATCCATCGGCCATTCGTTCCTTTGTTGATGAAAGTTTGGGCACCACCTTCCAACCAACCGCCGCCGCCTTCTACATGTTTCGCGGCATTCTTCTTCATCCATTCAAACGAACAATGGTCGAATATCGTATCCCACTTTGCGTCATCAACAGGAATTTCCAGGAAATTGGCGATACGTCTAATCTGGCCTGGCATGTCGCGCTTCAAATCCACGAAATGTATGAACATGACGTTCGGAAGGTCGCGAATATTCCACCAACCGCGAACATTTTCCCAAAATGGCCACCATGGATGGCCGTCTCGCTCCATCCAATCTCGCCAATACTGCCCTACATCCTCCGGCGGCGGTTCGATCGGCGGTCCCACGCGGCCGGGACTGTCATTGAGTGCCTCATACCATAGCTGGTTCGCATTGGCGTGATGGTTATAGAGGCTCCAGACAACATCGCGGCCATCGCGGCCGATATAGATGTATTTGGCGCGCGGCGAGA
>DASUGV010000020.1:0-5953 GCA_036273835.1 Rhodocyclaceae bacterium | reverse complement strand
GGAACGCGGCGTCGACAAATCGTTACCGCATCGCTTGCTGAAAACCAGAAACTCCGCAGTCGCTCTTATGCACACGACATGTTTCCCCGCGTCCTGAGCATTCGTCTCGCAGCAGCCTGTACGAAAAAATCCGGTTAGCGGCGCATAGCTGCAAGCCAACAGAGGACCGCCCAACACGTTGCGCGCTTGCGTAAGTTTCGTATCCATATGTCATTTTCCGCCAATTAGACGTCGGACAAGCGTATATCAAGCCGTACGACCATAAGTGTCTTCAAAGCGTACGATATCGTCCTCACCCAGGTAGGAGCCGGACTGCACCTCGATGATTTCCAGCGGCATCTTGCCGGGGTTCGCGAGGCGGTGAGTCGTACCCAGCGGAATATAGGTCGATTGATTCTCGGACAGGACGAATACCTTGTCGCCATTGGTGACTTCAGCCGTACCCTTGACGACAATCCAATGCTCGGCGCGGTGATGATGCATCTGCAAACTGAGTTTAGCGCCCGGATTGACGACGATGCGTTTGACCTGAAAGCGCTCGCCCATGTCGATGGAATCGTACCAGCCCCAGGGACGATAAACTTTGCGATGCTGTTGCGCCAATGTCCGCCCCTCGGCCTTGATGCGCGCAACGATCTTCTTTACGTCCTGCGCGCAATCCTTGTGGGCAACCATGACGGCATCGGGCGTCTCGACAACGACCATATCTTTGACACCAATCGCGGCGATCATGCGGCTCTCGGAAAACACCAGACAATCATGCGCGTCCTCCAGCATGACTTCGCCGCGAATTGCGTTACCTGCGGCGTCTTTGTCGCAAACCTGCCACAGAGAATCCCAGGCGCCGACGTCCGACCAGCCCGCGTCGAGCGGCACGACAATCGCGGCACCCAATTCCGGATGAGCCCCCAATTTCTCCATGACAGCGTAGTCGATGGAATCGGACGGACACGCAGTAAATAACGACTTGTCGACGCGCACAAAGTCCGCATCACGTTTGGCCGCTGCCACCGCATCGCTGCAGGCTTTGGCAATCGCTGGTACCAATGCCTCGAGCGCGCGCATCCACACCGATGCTTTCATCATAAAGATGCCGCTGTTCCATAGGTATTCACCGCTCTTCACATACTCGGCCGCCTTTTCCGCATTGGGCTTCTCGACGAATGCGGCGAGCTTGCGCGCGCTGGAGCCATCGATTGAAGCGCCGGAACGCAGATAGCCGTAACCCGTCTCCGCACGATCCGGAACAATGCCGAAAGTGACCAGCCCGCCCGCCGCCGCTTGCTTCAAGCCTTCGGCCATGGCACTTTGAAATGCGCCTACGTCGCGAACGATATGATCGGATGCCATCACAAGCAGCACGGGATCGGCACCATCCTGACTTGCTACCAATGCCGCCAGTTGCATGGCTGGAGCGGTGTTGCGGCCGATGGGTTCCAGCACGATACGCTGACTCGGCTTGCCGATCTGACGTAGTTGCTCGGCTATGATGAATCGATATTCTTCGTTCGTTACGACGATGGGCTCTGCCACGTCGCCTGGGAAATTATTCAACCGTTCGGCTGTTGCCTGCAGCAGCGTATCCGCACCGATCAACGCCAATAATTGTTTGGGATATTGCTCGCGCGAAGCAGGCCACATACGTGTACCTGAGCCACCGGAGAGAATGACGGGTTGCAGCAACATGAGAATGCTCCAGACGAAAATTTAAATTCTGTTTGGCTCAGTTCGAGCAATTTTAAGCACCGTTCACAGATAGCCTTGCGGATTGCTACTCTGCCAACGCCAAACATCGGCACACATCTCTTCGATACCCCGTGTCGCTTGCCAGCCAAGTTCGTGTTTGGCGAATGCCGGATCGGCCCAGCACTGGGCAACGTCGCCCTCCCGGCGCGCCACGATATCGTAAGGCACTGCGCGATTCGATGCGGTCTCGAAGGCTTTGACCACCTCGAGCACGGAGTAGCCGCGCCCCGTACCGAGATTCACGGTCAGCACACCTGCGCGACGCTGCAAACGCTCCAACGCTTTGACATGCCCCATGGCCAGATCGACGACATGAATATAATCGCGCACGCCTGTGCCGTCCAACGTCGGATAGTCCCCACCGAACACGCGCAGCCGCGCCAACTTGCCAACCGCCACCTGGCTGACATAAGGCATCAGATTATTGGGTATGCCATTGGGATCTTCGCCGATGCGGCCCGACCCATGCGCGCCGACTGGATTGAAGTAGCGCAGCAGCGCGACACGCCATTCCGTATCGGCGGCCGCGACATCGTTCAATATCCACTCTGTCATCAATTTGGTACGCCCGTAGGGATTGGTCGGACCAGTTGGAAAGTCCTCGCGGATAGGCACGCTGACAGGATCGCCGTAAACCGTTGCGGAGGAGCTGAACACCAGCGTCTTGACGCCTGCCTCCATCATCGTCTTGGAGAGCGCCAATGTTCCAACAATGTTATTGTCATAATAATTAAATGGCATGGAAACTGACTCGCCGACGGCCTTGAGCGCGGCAAAGTGAATCACCGCATCGATTTTGTGCGCCGCGAACACATTACGCAGTGCTACCACGTCACGTATATCGATCTCATGAAACGCGGTCAATCGACGGCCTGCGATTTCCTCAACGCGCTTGAGCGACTCCACCCTGCTGTTGCAAAGATTGTCGACGACGACGACGTCGTATCCCTCACCAAGCAATTCGACCACCGTATGCGATCCGATGTAGCCGGCGCCGCCAGTTACCAACACGCAAGACATAAGCATCCCTCTGAAATGATGGTCATCATGCAAACGTCTCGCATTGCGCAAACGGTTTGCCCGAGAGGTCTTTCGCCGACAATAGCGGCTGGATGTCACCGAGTGGCCATTTCACCCCCACGGTAGGATCGTCCCACGCCAAACTGCGCTCGTGCTCCGGCGCGTAATAATCCGTCGTTTTGTACAGGAAGTCCGCAACGCCCGAAAGCACTAGAAACCCATGCGCAAAGCCGGGGGGTATCCACAGCTGACGGCTATTCTCTTCCGATAGCTCGACGCCCATCCAGCGGCCAAAAGCGGGGGATGACACTCGCATATCAACGACGGCATCGAACACCCGACCGCTAGTAACTCGCACCAATTTTCCTTGCGGCTGCGCAATCTGATAATGCAACCCACGCAGCACACCGCGGCCCGAACGCGAATGATTGTCCTGTACGAAATCAACCGAAACGCCGGTCGCCTCGCGAAAAACTTTCTCATTGTAACTTTCCATGAAAAAGCCACGTGTGTCACCGAACACGCGCGGCTCAAGAATCAGCAGATCGGGAATATCTGTTTTCGTCACTTTCATCAAGAACTCCCGCTTTCCATGAGATCCAGCAGATATCGGCCATACCCGCTCTTTGCCAGCGGTTTGGCAATCGCCGAAAGCTGCGTGTCGTCGATCCAACCCTGCCGCCAGCAAATTTCCTCTGGACAGGAAATCTTCAGTCCCTGGCGTTTCTCCAGCGTCATGATGAATTGGCCAGCCTCGATCAATGAGTCATGCGTTCCAGTATCCAACCACGCGTCGCCGCGCCCCATCAACTGTACATCGAGCTGCTTGCGCTCCAGATAGACTCGGTTCAGATCGGTAATTTCCAGTTCGCCACGCGCGGAAGGCTTGAGCTTTTTAGCAATGTCGACAACCTGATCGTCATAAAAATAAAGTCCGGTTACGGCGTAACGGCTACGCGGCTTGGCGGGCTTTTCCTCTAGGGAGACAGCGAGGCCGCTCGAATCGAATTCGACCACGCCGTAACGTTCCGGATCCGTCACTTGATAAGCAAAAACAGTAGCACCCGTTTGCTTCTCATTGGCCCCCCCTAGTCTTGCAGCGAGATTGTGGCCATAGAAAATATTGTCGCCCAGCACCAGCGCTGATGGATCTTTACCGACAAAGTCCTCGCCAATTATGAAAGCTTGCGCCAATCCATCGGGCGAAGGCTGCACGGCATATGACAACTTGATACCCCACGCACTGCCGTCGCCAAGCAGTTGCTGAAAGCGCGGCGTGTCTTGCGGCGTGGAGATGATCAAGATGTCGCGAATACCCGCCAGCAGCAACGTCGACAGGGGATAGTAGATCATTGGCTTGTCATAAATCGGCATGAGCTGCTTGGAGACGGCCAGCGTGACCGGATGGAGTCGCGTACCCGATCCGCCAGCAAGAATGATGCCCCTGCGTATGGTCATGTTTGCTGTCATGTTATTTACACTCCGAGTATTTCGGTGAGCATTCGATCGACGCCCACCTGCCAAGGTGGCAGCGTCACACCAAATGTTTCGCGCAGCTTTCGCGTCTCCATGCGGGAATTGGCGGGCCGCCTGGCCGGCGTTGGAAACGCGCTCGTTGGCACACGTTCGATGGCTTCACATGGCACCTTGATATCCTGTCCGGCATTGCGTGCGAATTCGATGACATGCGCAGCATAGCCATGCCATGACGTCTCGCCCGCCGCAACGAGGTGATACGTGCCCGCAACTTCGGGTCGCAATGCGGTTATGCGTATTGCATGTGCGGTCACGTCGGCCAGGAGATCGGCGCCCGTCGGCGCACCTATTTGATCGTCGATCACGGTCAATCGATCGCGTTCGCGCGCCAGTCGCAGCATGGTCTTGGCAAAGTTGCCGCCACGAGCCGCATACACCCAGCTTGTGCGGAAGATCAGATGACGGCATCCGGACGAGCGTATTGCCTCTTCGCCTTCGAACTTGGTGGCACCGTAAACAGAGAGCGGCCCCGTGACGTCCGACTCTACCCATGGCCGAGTGCCTTGGCCGTCGAACACGTAATCGGTGGAGTAGTGCACCAGCCATGCGCCCGAGGCCGCCGCCTCGTGCGCGAGCGCGCGCGGCGCCAGGGCGTTGATGGTACGCGCGAGTTCGGGTTCGCTCTCCGCCTTGTCGACGGCAGTATGCGCAGCCGCATTGACAATGACATGCGGTTTTACTGTGCGAATAGTGTGGGCCAGGCTGTCGATCTTGGTGAAGTCGCCGCACAGTTCCGTGCTATCGAAGTCGAGTGCAATCAGCTCGCCCAATGGAGCGAGCGAGCGCTGCAGCTCCCAGCCGACTTGACCTCCTTTGCCGAACAACAGAATTTTCAAAGCAGACCCCCTAGCGTTTTTGATTTACATGGAAGCTCAACGCGTGGCGTAATTTTTTTCCACCCACTCGCGATAGGCGCCACTCTGCACCCGAGCCACCCATTCCGTATTATGCAAATACCATTGAACGGTTTTGCGTATGCCGGTCGCAAATGTTTCCGCTGGACGCCAACCCAGCTCCCGTTCGATCTTGCGCGCATCGATCGCGTAGCGTCGGTCGTGGCCTGGACGATCTTTGACGTAAGTGATCAGTCGCTCATAACTGCCCTCGTCGCTCGGCGCAAGTTCGTCGAGCAAGGCGATGATGGTTTTTACGATATCGATATTCGGCATCTCGTTCCAACCGCCGATATTGTAAGTCTCGCCTATCCGCCCTTTTGCCAGAACCGCTCGGATTGCGGAAGTATGATCTTTGACGTAGAGCCAATCGCGCACATTCATGCCATCGCCATATATGGGCAATGGCTTTCCAGCCAGTGCATTGACGATCATCAGCGGAATGAGTTTTTCCGGGAAGTGATACGGTCCGTAGTTGTTCGAACAATTGGTTGTGACGACCGGCAAGCCATAGGTGTGATGCCATGCGCGTACAAGATGATCCGATGCCGCCTTGCTCGCCGAATAGGGACTGTTGGGTTCGTAAGCATGCGTCTCGGTGAATTGCGCATCGTCGGGACCCAGCGAGCCATAGACTTCATCGGTGCTGACATGGTGAAACCGGAAATTTGTTTTGGCATCGCCGCTCAACTCGTTCCAATAGGTGCGCGCGGCTTCCAGCAAGGTGAAAGTGCCAGTGACGTTGGTACGCATGAACT
>DASUGV010000019.1:0-10244 GCA_036273835.1 Rhodocyclaceae bacterium | reverse complement strand
TGGACAATGACAGTCAAAGCTAGGCAATGGGTCGCCATAGGCAATGATCTGATCTACGCCTTGCAATTTATTCAATAGAGTTTTTAGCGCAGGCTGCACTTCCAGAATGACGTGGGCACCTAACGCGCTTACCTCACGCGCATATCGGCAAAATTGAATGGTGTCGCCAAAGCCTTGCTCCGCGTGCAGCAAGATTGTGCTGCCCTGCAAGGATTGTTGGCCGAGCCAAAGTGGCTGAATGAAATGCCTTACGCGTCCGCGCGTTCCAACTTGCCAGCCCCATTCGTATTTCTTCCAGCCTTCAGTTAAATCGCCATTCAATAGGCGACATAAACCTTCGTTCCAGTGTGCGCTGGCGAAATTCGGCGAAAGAGCTTGTGCATGCGTATAGCATGCAAGCGCCTCGTCGAAGCGATGCATTTCTCGTAAGGCGTTGCCGCGATTATCCAGTGCATCTATAAAGTTTGGCGCTAGCGAAAGCGCTTGGTCGTAAAGAGATAAGGCTTCACTGTTGCGTCCCAAGTCCAGCAAGACGTTGCCGCAATTATTAAGCAGCTCATGGTTTTTCGGCTCAAGGGCTAGCGCTCGCTCGTATATAGCCAACGCTTCATCGAACCGTTTGAGTGCGCGCAGCGCAATGCCCATGTTTTGGCAAGCCGCAATCGAGGCGCGCTGCAATGATAACGCTCGTCCAATAAAACGGATGGCAGATTCATGATTGCCGCGATCCGATTCGACTACGCCGCGCAGATGCAGTGCATCGAAATTGGATGCATCAATTTTGAGTACGTTGTCATAGAGTGAAGCGGCTTGCTGAAGATTGCCCTGTTGATGAAAGCGCAAGGCTTGATTGAGCATCGGTACAATGACCAATGACGCGGCATGCGAGGCGTTGTGCATGGCTGCAAAACCATTGGCCGTGTTTTCAGAACGGACTTTCTTCGCGTCCTTCTTACTCATGATGCGGCCGATGTGTGACTTGGAACATTTGTATCGCTTCGGCAACTTTCAGTATGACGCTTTGCCAGTCGCCTTGTGATGGTTGCCTAAACAAACGAGCTGTCGGATACCACGGACTGTTGTTCCGTGTTTGCATCCAACGCCTCTCTGACACGTGCGGCAGCAGAATCCAAGTTGGTCTGCCGATCGCAGCTGCCACGTGAGCAATAGATGTGTCGATCGAAATAATAATATCCATGAGCGGCGCCAGCGCAGCAGTATTAGCGAAGTCTTCGCCGAACGCGCGAATGTTTGAATAATCGTTCAAGGCTATCAAAAATCATTCATCGCAAAAACCACTTGTGCAATATGCGACCTTCAGCGCAACACCAGATTGTCGCGATGAATTAATTCCGCTTCGTTGACGTAGCCGAGAATAGCTTCGATTTCTTGCGAGCCGTGACGTGCAATGCGCCGAGATTCCGAGCTGGAATAGTTGATAAGTCCGTGAGCAATTTCGTTGCCGCCGCTATCGCGGCAGGCGACGATCGCACCGCGTTCGAATTCACCTTCGATCGACACGACGCCAATGGGCAATAGACTTGCGCCATCGCGCAGCGCACGCGCAGCGCCATCGTCGAGCTGCAAGCTTCCGGCAAGTTGCAAGTGATCGGCCAACCATTGTTTGCGTGCTGCCAGCGGCGTACTGGACGCGAATAGAAGTGTGCCCAGCATCTCGCCCGCGGCCAGTCTGATCAGCACATCATTTTCGCGGCCACTTGCGATCAGCGTATGCGCGCCGCTGCGCGCAGCGCGCTGCGCGGCGCGAATCTTGGTGATCATGCCGCCACGCGAAATGCCGCTGCCCGCGCCGCCAGCCATTGTCTCGTGCGCCGTATCTTCTGCGCGGCCTTCTGAAATAAGCGTTGCGGCTGGATTTTTGCGGGGATCGTTTGTGTAAAGACCTTGTTGATCGGTCAATATGACAAGTGCATCAGCTTCGATCAGGTTGGCGACTAATGCGCCGAGCGTATCGTTGTCGCCGAATTTTATTTCATCGGTTACGACAGTGTCATTTTCGTTGATGATCGGCACAACGCCCAGTTCCATCAGCGTCGATAGTGTACTGCGCGCGTTGAGATAGCGCAGGCGGTCTGCCAGGTCGGCGTGCGTCAGCAGTATCTGTGCGGTGGTCAAACCAAAGCTTGCGAAAGCGCCTTCGTAAGCTTGCGCTAAACCCATTTGCCCGACGGCTGCGGCAGCTTGCAGAGAATGCGTTTCATGTGGCCGAGCGGTCCAGCCAAGACGTTGCATGCCGGCGGCGATCGCACCACTGGATACCATGACGATTTCGCGGCCATCGGCGCGCAATTGCGCAATCTGACGACCCCAATCGCGGATGGCGACCAGATCGAGCCCCTGACCGTTATTGGTGACGAGCGCGCTGCCGACTTTGACGACAAGGCGGCGAGCGCGGCCAATTGCTTGGCGGCCAGTTGCGGGATGTTCAGTTGCGGACATAAATGATTTCGCCTTCGAAGTCATCACCATCATCTTCGTCATCATCTTCATTCAAGTCGTCGGCGGCAGATTGTTCGATTGGGCCGCCGGATATTGCGGCGAGCATATCCTCCTTCGTACGCCGAGGTTGCGCATCGAGGTAATCTTGAATGGAGAAAATCAGTGGCTGGCAGCCTTCGCCTTTGACAGCCGATATGCTAAATGAATGATCCGCTGCGCCAAAACGCGTGAGAAAATCCTCAACGCGCTGCTTGCGCTCTTCCTCGGGAATCAGATCGATCTTGTTCAACACTAGCCAACGCGGTTTTTGATAAAGCGATTCGTCATATTTGCGCAGCTCTTCGATTATCGCATGCGCTTCGCGCACGGGATCGACATCCGGATCAAACGGCGCCAAGTCAACCAGATGCAGCAGCAAGTGCGTGCGCTGTAAATGCCGCAGGAAACGATGCCCCAGTCCCGCGCCCTCTGCGGCACCTTCGATCAGACCCGGAATGTCTGCGACAACGAAGCTGCGGCCCTCGTCGGTGCGCACAACACCGAGATTGGGCTGAAGCGTCGTGAAAGGATAATCACCGACCTTAGGGCGCGCAGCGGAAATGGCACGAATAAAAGTCGACTTGCCCGCGTTGGGCATGCCTAGCAAGCCGACGTCCGCCAACACTTTGAGCTCGAGCGACAGATCGAGCCGCTGGCCTGGCTCGCCCATCGTGCGTTGAGTCGGCGCACGATTTGTACTGGATTTGAAATGGAGATTACCCAAACCTCCCTTGCCGCCTTGTGCGATCAGCACCTGCTTGCCGTCTTCGTCCAGGTCGTCGATGACTTCGCCTGTATCGACATTCTTGATGAGTGTGCCGACAGGCATGCGTAGCATGATGTCATTTCCGCCCTTGCCATAGCAATCGTTGGTGCCGCCGTTTTCGCCGCTTTGAGCGCGGAATGTGCGCGTGTAACGGAAGTCGACCAAGGTGTTGAGGTTACGGTCGGCGATCGCGTATACATTGCCGCCACGACCGCCATCGCCGCCATTGGGGCCACCAAATGGAATAAATTTCTCGCGCCGGAACGACGCCGAGCCGGCACCGCCGTCACCAGCGATCACTTCTATGCGCGCTTCGTCAAAGAATTTCATGGCGGTTTTGAATCGATATTTCTCTAGACCAATACAAAGAAAAAAGCCCTACCGCAAGGATAGGGCTTCGTGCACCGTGGGGTGTGCCGTTCAGCGAATAATCAAGTTGCCTGAACAGGCATGACGCGCACGGTGCGGCGGCGGAACGGGCCTTTTATGATGAACTCCACACGACCTTCGATCAACGCAAACAAAGTGTGATCCTTGCCCATGCCGACATTCTCGCCGGGATGATATTCGGTGCCGCGTTGACGAACCAGGATATTGCCCGCGAGCACTTCCTGACCGCCGTAGCGCTTGATGCCTAAGCGTTTCGATTCCGAGTCGCGGCCGTTGCGCGAACTGCCGCCTGCTTTTTTGTGTGCCATGGCGTATTAACTCCTCAGCCTGAAATCGCGTCGACGCGAATTTCAGTGTAGTTCTGACGATGACCTTGATGCTTCTGATAATGCTTACGACGACGCATCTTGAAGATACTAACTTTGTCGTGACGGCCTTGTGAAAGCACGGTGGCCTTCACTGTCGCGCCAGAAATCAGGGGGGCACCGATTTTCACCGATTCACCTTCGCCGACCATGAGTACTTGATCGAGCGTAATTTCCGCGCCAACATCTGCCGGTATCTGTTCTATTTTCAATTTTTCGCCAGCGGCAACGCGATACTGCTTGCCACCGGTTTTTATGACCGCGTACATGTTGGACTCCAATTGATTGCTACCTTACAAAGAGCGCGCGATTTTGTCAGGATAGGCCCATAAAGTCAAGGAAATGGCCAGAGCGTGGCCCGAGCAGCTTGACGCTGCCTTGTGTACGCCCATACCATCTCGCCTTTGCCGCTCCGTACCTCTGCCTTGTCGCTCGAACAGAT
Organism: Rhodocyclaceae bacterium; assembly: GCA_036273835.1. Lineage (GTDB taxonomy): Bacteria > Pseudomonadota > Gammaproteobacteria > Burkholderiales > Rhodocyclaceae > DASUGV01. The sequence continues at coordinate 5,782 of DASUGV010000019.1, read as the reverse complement.
CTACGCGCCCATTGCGGCCGATATGCAAGCCGTGAACGATGTCATTCGCGCACGTTTGCACTCCGATATCGTATTGATTCGCCAGGTTGCCGAGTACATCATCGGCGCTGGCGGCAAACGTTTGCGTCCCGCGCTATTGCTGCTCACTGCCAATGCGCTGGGTTATCGCGGTCGACATCACCACGAATTGGCAACGGTAGTCGAATTCATCCATACCGCCACACTGCTGCATGATGACGTCGTCGATGAATCATCCCTGCGGCGTGGGCATAGCACCGCTAACGCAATGTTCGGCAATTCGGCAGCCGTGTTGGTCGGCGATTTTCTTTATTCGCGCTCATTTCAGATGATGGTGTCAGTCGGTAACATGCGTGTCATGCATGTGCTGGCCGACGCGACGAACGTGATCGCCGAAGGCGAGGTGTTGCAACTTTTGAATGTGCACAACGCGGAAACCTCCGTTGAAGAATATCTGCGGGTGATTCGTTTCAAAACTGCCATGCTGTTTGAAGCGGCGGCTCGGCTCGGCGGTATCCTGGGCGGTGCCGACGAAGCGTTGCAAGATCAATTGGCAAGCTTTGGGCGGCATATTGGTACAGCTTTCCAACTCATCGACGATGTGCTCGATTATTCGGGTGATGAAGCGGCGACAGGCAAGCATCTTGGCGACGATCTGGCCGAGGGCAAACCTACGTTGCCGCTGATTCATGTCATGCAGGCAGGCACTACGAAGCAAGCAACGCTGGTGCGCAGAGTGGTCGAAGGTGGTGGTCGCGAAGAATTCGAAGCAGTGCTTGACGCGATTCGTGAAACCAACGCATTGGCCGTGACACGCGAATATGCCAAACGCGAAGCGCAGACCGCAAAGGCCGCGCTCGCAGCGTTGCCAGCTTCCGTTTATACAGATTCGTTGCTACAATTATGCGACTTTGCGGTTGCACGAGAGTATTAAGATTTTGCGCGCGCTGAGCTAAATTTGAATCAAGAACGGGGTGTAGCTTAGCCTGGTAGAGCGCTACGTTCGGGACGTAGAGGCCGGAGGTTCGAATCCTCTCACCCCGACCAGGAATTTCACAAAAATGGTCACGCATGCGTGGCCATTTTTATTTGCGGTCTTGGCAGCGGCGCCTCCCACAGCACCACCATGTCTGCAAGAAATCCCGCGACTTCTTGTGACAAAATCTGACTTCTTATTCCGTCGGCGCGAACTCGCGGAATGTATTAGTACAACGTCATAGTTATCCGTATGGAAAATTCGAATGCCGATTTGAATACGGCAAAGGCACTTTTCATGGAAGCACTGGCTTTGCAAGAGGCCGGAGAACTTGCCGACGCCGAAGTTCGATTGCGCGAAGCGCTGTCTTTTGCTCCAGACAGGGAATCGATACTGATCAATCTTTCGGGTCTGCTCATTAGCCAAACGCGTTTTGAAGAAGCTCAGACATACTGCTTGCGCGCGGTTGAAATTAACCCATACAGCGCCGAAGCTTGGCTCAACCTCGGTCTCTGCCGCGCAGCAGAACAGCAATCCGAAGAGGCGGCTAAATGTTTTGAAAATGTTTTGCTTCATGGGCCACGAAATGTGATGGCGCATACCATGCTCGCCCGCATACACTGCGCCGCGAAGCGCTATGAAAAAGCAATGGTTCATGCTGAGCAACTGTTCGAGCTCAATCCACAAAGTGCAGAGACGCATCGTTTGCAAGGATTGGCGTTGATTGGTTTGCAGCGCTTCGATCAGGCGCTGGCAGCGCATCAGCGGGCACTCGAACTGGCACCCGACTGGGCGGAAGCTTGGATGGGGTGTGGAAACGTCTTGTGCGAGATGAGACGCCCGGAAGAGGCATTGAACTGCTACGAGCGAGCCCTTGTATTACAGCCTGATGATGCAGAGATTCATCACAATCTTGGAAATGCCCATGGTCAATGCGGCCGTTTCGACGAGGCGATCGCTTGCTATAACCGTGCTTTGGCTTTGCAAGCAGATAGTTGGCTGTCCATATTCAATCGCGGTTTTGCGCGTCTGGCACTCGGTGATTACCGAGCTGGCTTTGCTGATTACGAAACGCGTTGGCAAACGGGCAAGCAACGACCTCATGGTATGACAGGAACGCTCTGGCGCGGAGAGGATATTCAAGATAAGCGCTTGCTGGTACATGCCGAACAAGGGTTTGGCGATATGATCCAGTTTGGCCGCTTGATTACAGAAGTGGCTCGACGTGGTGCTCACGTGCAGCTCGGAGTACATCCGCATCTTGTATCGTTGATGAAAAGTCTTGCAGGTGTCGAGCGGGTTTCTTCTTCGAAATCCGATCTGCAACCTTACGATTTTCACTGCCCGATCATGAGTCTTCCTTATGCACTTGGAATAGATCTGAAGAGCTTGCCGGGCGAAGTTCCTTATATCGATGTTCCTGCAAATTATCGCGATAAGTGGGCATCACGTTGCAAGATGTGGGGCCGACCGCGTGTTGGACTGGCTTGGTCGAGTAGCGAGAAAGCTCCCTACCCTGTAAGGTCTATGCCACTGCGCACACTGCAGGCGCTTGCCAGCATTGACGCGGTCTTTGTCAGTCTGCAAAAGGAATATAGCGATGAAGACCGCGCCGATCTGAGCGACATGCCATGGCTTATGGACATGTCCTCCGAACTTGATGACTTTTCCGATACGGCAGCGCTGATTAGCCAGCTTGATATTGTCATATCCGTGGACACTGTCGTTGCACATCTCGCAGGTGCGCTGGCTAAACCACTGTGGATACTTTTGCCGCACGTTGCTGAATGGCGTTGGCTGGTGGATCGCAAAGATTCCCCGTGGTATCCCTCCGCGCGATTGTTTCGTCAGCCAAAGCCGGGCGACTGGAACGGGGTTGTGAATGAAATGGTGCCCATGCTACGTAAAATGCTCGACAGCCTGCACCAATGAATATGACGATCAAGAATAATTCCTGAAACTTCAGTTTTAAGTCATATTACTAGTCAGTCTTTTCTAAATATGCCCAATTTTCGGCTACGCACTTATCGCGCTGGTGAAGGCTTTAATTCCACGGTGATTGCTGCCAGCACGCAGTCCGAGGCTGTATTGTTGGCGGAGCAAAACGGGCAGCGTGTCGTCGAGGTGCATAGTGAGGGTGTTCACGGGGGTCTTAGTCTTCCTTGGCAGCGCGACAAATTTTCGCTGGAATTATTTTCCCAAGAGTTGGTGACTCTGCTTGGCGCAGGGTTGACGCTGGTGGAAGCGTTGGATGCGCTGGCCGCGCGTCCGCGCGACGAAGCGTCACACAAGGTGTTGAATCAATTGCGGCGGCTCATTGACGAAGGTAAGCCCTTATCAGTGGCATTGGAGTCGTTGCCCGATGCGTTTCCGGTGTTGTACGTAGCGACGCTGCGTTCGAGCGAGCGTACCGGCAATCTGCCTGAGGCCCTCAAGCGCTACCTGGCTTATCACCGGCAAATCAATCTCGTGCGCAACAAAGTTGTCGCGGCGTCGATTTATCCTTTGATATTGATTGGCATCAGCGTGCTGTTGATGAGCTTTCTGCTAGGTTTTGTCATTCCTCGTTTTGCACGCATCTATTCCGACATGGGTGATCGCTTGCCATTCTCATCAAGAATGATAGTGGCATGGAGCCATTTACTAGAAGCGCATGGCATTTGGATATTGATCGTGATGCTGGCCTCATTGGCACTGTTTGCACTAGTACTGTTGCAGGCAAATACACGCGGTGCCATCGTAAAACGATTGTGGGAATTACCAGGTGTGGGCGAGCGCATGAAGACTTATCAACTGGCACGCTTTACACGTACTTTAGCTATGCTGTTAGGCGGTGGGATTCCATTTGTGCCTGCGTTAGGAATGGTTGTCGATCTATTGCGGCAGCCGGCATTGAAGAGCGGATTGGCAATGGCGACGCGTTCGATCAGCGAAGGTATGGTGGTGTCGGATGTATTTGCTCGTTGTGGTCTGGCCAATGAAATTGGTGTGCGTATGCTGGCCGTGGCTGAGCGTACAGGTGACTTGCCGAGTATGCTGGAGCAGATCGCCAATATGTCTGATCAAGAGTTGGAACGTTCCGTCGATTGGCTGTCGCGCTTGCTGGAGCCGATATTGATGGTTTCAGTGGGTCTAGTGATTGGCGTCGTGGTGGTGCTGATGTATTTGCCGATTTTCGAATTGGCCAATTTGACAAAGTAATAACAAATGAATTCGAGCGCCATAACTTCGATGACTGTAGCCGCTATCACCGCCGAGCGCATCGAACAGGCGCGCAGGTTGGCGCGCGAATCCCGCCGTAGCGTCATGCAGGTACTCGAAGAGTTGCTTGGATGCGGTTCGCGCGAATGTGTTGCGGGCGTTGCGGAAACTATTGGACTACGTGTGCTGGATATGGAGGCTCTGGGCCGCTGCACACCGTTATTTCATAAGTGGACTTTCCCCGAAGCGGTGTCGCGCAAAGCCTTCGTGGCTGATTATGATAAAGGAATAATTGGTGTATTGGCAGATCCTTTCGATGTCGATCTGCAGTTGCGTCTGGAAGGACGTGCCGATGTGCCGTTGGAATGGGTATTGGTAACGGGCGCGGATGTGGAGGCTTTTTTAGCGCGGCAAGAAGACGATTTGCGTGCAATGCATGAGCTATCCGCCATCCAGGGTGAGGTAGGTCCGTTGCGCAAGCAGGTTGCGGATATTTCCATCGCGAGCATCGCGGACGACAGCAGTCCGGTCGTACGTATGGTGAATTCGACTATCTACGATGCCATGCGTCTTGCTGCCAGTGATATCCATCTTGAAACCGGCGCCAATGGTTTGACTGTCAAAGTGCGCGTGGATGGCGTGCTGTCGCAGTTGACGGCGGTCAATGGTATGGAACTCGCTGAGCAAGTTGTCTCGCGGGTGAAGGTGATGGCTGAGTTGGATATCGGTGAGCGTCGTGTGCCACAGGATGGGCGTTTCAAGTTGGCTGTGCGCGGGCGAGAAATCGACTTCCGCGTTTCCGTGATGCCTAGTCTGTTCGGTGAAGACGTGGTGATCCGGATTCTGGACAAGCAATCGCTTACCGATCAGTTTCAATCTTTGCGTCTCGATCTACTCGGCTTTGAAAAAAATACTTTGGAGCGCGTCCGCCAATTGACCGCAGAACCTTATGGAATGGTGCTGGTTACCGGGCCGACCGGTAGCGGCAAGACGACAACGCTTTATGCCGCGTTGTCGGAGATTCATACGGGAGAAGACAAGATCATCACCATCGAGGATCCGATCGAGTACCAACTCGCGGGCATTCTGCAGATTCCAGTGAATGAGAAGAAGGGCTTGGGTTTTGCGCGTGGTTTGAGATCCATTCTGCGTCACGATCCGGATAAGATTTTGGTAGGAGAAATTCGCGACCCGGAAACAGCGCAAATTGCAATTCAGTCTGCATTAACGGGACATTTAGTATTCACCAGTGTCCACGCCAACAACGTATTCGATGTGATTGGACGTTTTCTGCATATGGGCGTGGATCCCTACAGCTTCGTATCGTGTCTGAATGGCGTGTTGGGGCAGCGCTTGATCCGGGTGATCTGCCAAGATTGCGCAGCGACCGAAGAAATTTCCGATGAAAAATTATTGCGATCTGGCATTGATCCAGAACATGCTGATGGCATGAATTTGCGTCGCGGTCGAGGGTGCGGTAGTTGCCGAGGTACGGGCTACCGCGGTCGCATAGCCATTGGCGAAGTATTGGTTATGAACGATTCGATTCGGGAAATGCTGGTGGCAAGAGCGCCGATTTCGACAATC
>DASUGV010000018.1:0-5162 GCA_036273835.1 Rhodocyclaceae bacterium | reverse complement strand
GCTGACGTCGCGATCGAAGCGATTCCCGCACTGCTCGCTTCGCATCCGCGCTTGCAAATCGCCATACTCGGATGCGGCGATCGCGATATCGAAGCGAGCATGAGAGAGCTGGCGGCAAACTATCCGCTGCACATCGGACTGCATATCGGCTACGACGAAGAGCGCGCGCACTGCTTGCATGCCGGTGCCGATATGTTGTTGCACGGCAGCCGCTTCGAGCCCTTCGGATTGACTCCAATTTATTCGATGCGTTACGGCACCGTACCGATCGCCTCGCGCGTCGGTGGCCTGGTCGATACCGTAGTCGACGCGGGAACAGTGGAGCAACCCGTCGCGCACGCAACGGGTTTTCTGTTCGACGGCGAAGGCGCGGAGCACATGATCGCCGCTGTCAATCGCGCGCTCGCCATGTTTTCACAACCGAATTTATGGCGCGCCCTACAACGCGCGGATATGACAACCGAAGCAGGATGGGAAAAATCTTCTCAGTTGTATGTCGATCTCTATCGCACGCTGATCGAAGAACCGGCCCGAGAAATGTTCCGCGTCCCGAATCGCGAACATGCCTCGCGTGCGGCGTTGGAAGCTTCCGCAAAGAGGGCCTGAACGCACAATGAAACATTCGCTCCTTCTCTCATCGTTAGCTGACGAAGCACACGCATTCGAAACAAAATCCGACGCGCCCATACTGTCCCGCAATTTGGGCATGCGTGCGGTCAAGGCCGCGTTGGCAGCGCCACGTCTGGCGATCGAAAAAGTCACGCCCTCTGTTGATGAAGGCCGCTTTGCGGTCAAGCGCATCGTGGGCGAAACAGTGCATGTCGAAGCGGATGTTTTCATGGACGGGCACGACAGCATCGCGGTGAGCCTGCTATGGCGCGCCGCCGACGTCACGCAATGGAACAAGACGCGTATGGTCGCGCTGGGTAACGATCGCTGGGCGGCGGACTTTCCGCTTGGACGCATGGGCCGTTATCTGTTCACCATCGAAGCCTGGCGCGATACCTGGGCGACGATGCGCGGCGAGCTGATGAAAAAAAACGAATTCCAACAGAATATCGCGCTGGAAATAACCGAAGCAATCGAGTTTATCGAACAGACGGCGCAGCATCTGGAGACCGCGCATGAGGGACTGAAAAATCTCACGCTTGCGCTGAAGGAAGCATCCACGGCCAAACAGCACGACGTGCTCCTCGCGTTGTTGCTCGACGAACAGACCGCGGCCATTCTCTCCGAAGTAGATCACCGCCCTTTTCTGCTGCGTCTGGATACTTTGTTTCCGGTCGATTCGGAACGGCGCGAAGCCAACTTCTCCAGTTGGTACGAACTGTTTCCGCGCTCGCAAGGCACGACGCACGAAAACGATCACGGCAACTTCGACGACGTCATCGCGCGCCTGCCCGCCATTCGCGATATGGGCTTCGACGTTCTTTACTTTCCGCCCATTCATCCCATTGGCATGACATATCGCAAAGGGCGCAACAATCATCCCGCGGCGACGGCCGAAGATATCGGCAGTCCTTATGCGATAGGATCGGCGGAAGGCGGCCACGATGCCATCGACAGCAAGCTCGGCACGTTCGAAGATTTCTCGCGTCTGCTACGTGCAGCGGAAGAGCACGGCCTGGAAATCGCGCTCGACTTCGCGATCCAGTGTTCGCCGGATCATCCTTGGCTGCGTGGACATCCGGAGTGGTTTCTATGGCGTTCGGACGGCTCGATACGTCATGCGGAAAACCCCCCGAAAAAATATGAAGACATCATCAATGTCGACTTCTATGCCGGAGGCATCAATGGCCCTGTCGCGCCAAATTTGTGGCTAGCATTGCGCGACGTTGTACTGTTTTGGGTCCGTCAGGGTATACGTATTTTTCGCGTCGACAATCCGCACACCAAGCCGTTATCGTTCTGGCAGTGGCTCATTGCCGAGGTGCGCGGCAAGCATTCGGATGTCATCTTTTTATCGGAAGCATTCACCCGTCCCAAGGTGATGGCCAGATTGGCGAAGATCGGTTACTCGCAGTCTTACACCTATTTTATTTGGCGCGAGACGAAAGCCGAGCTGATGCAATATTTGAACGAACTCAACGCGCAACCGCTGTGCGAGTTCTTCCGGCCGCATTTCTTTGTCAACACACCGGACATCAATCCATGGTTTCTACAGCGCTCCGGACGCGCGGGCTTTGTCATTCGCGCCGCCCTCGCCGGCTTGCTGTCCGGCTTGTGGGGCATGTATAGCGGATTCGAGCTGTGCGAAGCCGCGGCGCTACCCGGCAAGGAAGAATATCTCGATTCGGAAAAATACCAGATCAAGGTGCGCGACTGGCAGCAGCCCGGAAATATCATCAGCGAGATCGCGCTGATCAACCGCATTCGTCGCGCCAATCCCGCGCTGCAGACGCACCTGGGGCTCGAATTTCACAACGCTGACAACGATCAGATTTTGTATTGCTCGAAATCGACGGCCAATCGTGACAATGTCATTCTAATTGCCATCAACCTGGACCCGTTCTCCATTCAGGAGAGCCATGTCGAAGCGCCGCTCTGGAAGTGGGGTCTGTCCGATGACGGCGAACTGAATGTCGAAGACCTGGTCAGCGGAAATCGCTGGACCTGGCGGGGCAAGCATCAATCTGTGCGTCTCGATCCCGCAGTGCTGCCATTTTTGGCGTGGCGGATCACAGCGACATCCATGCGGGCGAACTGACATGTCAGAGCAAGCATTGAAAGTTACCGGCTCGCGCAGGCGGACGACGAACCGGTTGCGCGCGGAAAACAACGGCGACCCGCTGTGGTACAAGGACGCTGTCATATACCAAGTGCACATCAAATCGTTCTTTGACGCCAACAACGATGGCATTGGCGATTTCAAAGGTTTGACGGAGAAGCTCGACTACATCGCCGATCTGGGCGTCAACACGATCTGGCTCCTGCCGTTCTATCCGTCGCCGGGCCGTGACGATGGATACGACATAGCGGAGTACCGCGATGTGCATCCGGACTACGGCGATCTTGGCGATGTTCGCCGCTTCATCGCGCAAGCACATGCCCTTGGCATACGTGTGATCACCGAGCTGGTCATCAATCACACTTCCGACCAGCATCCCTGGTTTCAGCGCGCACGCCACGCCAAACCCGGCTCCGCCGCGCGCAATTATTACGTGTGGTCGGATAACGATCAGGCCTATGCCGGCACACGCATCATTTTCGTCGACAGCGAAAAATCCAACTGGTCGTGGGACCCCGTAGCCAATGCCTATTTCTGGCACCGCTTCTATTCCCATCAGCCCGATCTCAATTTCGACAATCCGCTGGTGCTGCGTGCCGTACTCGGCGTCATGCGCTTCTGGCTCGATCTGGGCGTCGACGGACTGCGGCTCGACGCAGTGCCCTATCTGGTGGAACGCGAAGGCACCTCAAACGAAAATCTGCTCGAAACCCATGCGGTGCTCAAGCGAATTCGCGCGCACTTGGATGCTTCATACAGCGATCGCATGTTGCTGGCCGAAGCGAACCAATGGCCGGAGGACGCCCAAGAATATTTCGGCACCGGCGACGAATGCCATATGTCATTTCACTTTCCGCTCATGCCGCGCATGTACATGGCCATCGCCAAGGAAGATCGTTTCCCGATCACCGACATCATGCGGCAAACGCCGGACATTCCCGAAAATTGCCAATGGGCTATTTTTCTGCGCAACCACGACGAGTTGACACTCGAAATGGTGACGAGCGCGGAGCGCGACTATCTATGGCAAACCTATGCGACAGAGCGCCGCGCACGGCTCAACCTCGGCATTCGCCGGCGTCTTGCGCCATTGCTCGAACGCGATCGCCGGCGCATCGAACTGATGAACAGTCTGTTGTTCTCTATGCCGGGTACGCCCGTGCTGTACTACGGCGATGAACTCGGCATGGGTGACAATATCCATCTTGGCGATCGGGACGGGGTACGTACCCCCATGCAGTGGTCACCCGACCGAAACGGCGGATTCTCGCGCGCGGACCCGGAACGATTAGTATTGCCACCCCTGCTCGGACCGCTTTACGGTTACGAATCCGTCAATGTCGAAGCGCAACGCCGCGATCCGCATTCGCTGCTGAACTGGACGCGCCGCATGCTGGCGTTGCGGCGCCAATATCGCGCATTCGGACGCGGCATCATTCGTTTTTTGTTTCCGGGCAACCGGAAGATTCTTGCCTACGTGCGCGAGTACGCGGACGAAAAAATTCTCTGTGTCGCGAATCTGTCGCGCGCCTCGCAAGCGGTGGAACTCGACCTGACAGAATTCGACGGCCGCGTACCGGTTGAAATGCTGGGCGGATCGTCCTTTCCGAATATCGGCAAAGCGAAGTATCTGCTGACCCTGCCGCCATACGGTTTTTACTGGTTCGTGCTCAGCACCACTGCGCAGTCGCCTTCGTGGCATGCCGCGGCCCCCGAACAGATGCAGGAATACGTCACGCTGGTCGTGAACAGCCGGCTGCGCAACGAACTCACGCAGTCATCGCGCGAGATATTGCAAAAAGAAGTGCTCCCCTCTTATCTCGCACACCGCCGCTGGTTTGCGGGCAAAGGCCAGCAAATACGCCATACGCATATTTGCTATGTCGCGCCTCTACCCGCTTCGGATTTATTTTTGACTGAAGTGCAGGTCGAAACGAACGAGCGCACTGACCGCTATGTGTTGCCGATTGGCGTTCTGTGGGATCAGGAAACGCTCTCGGCGTTGCCTCAACAACTGGCCTTCGCCCGTTTGCGGCTGGCGCATCGCATCGGCTTTTTGACCGATGCGTTTTCACTTGCTCCGTTCTCGCACGCCATGTTGAAAGCGCTGCAGGCTCGCAGCGTTACACCAGCGGGCAAAGAAGGCGATATTCGCTTTCTCGCCGAGGATTCGTTCGACGCGCTCGCGCTGCCCGACGACGTGGAGATCGAATGGCCGAGCGCGGAGCAATCGAACAGTTCATTGATAGTCGGCCACGTGGCCGTACTGAAAATCGTGCGCCGCGTCGTGTCGGGCATTCACCCGGAAAGCGAAATGACCCGGCATCTGACACGTTTGGGTTTCGCCAATATTGCCGGTTTGCTTGGCGAGGTCGTACGGATTTCTCCGGACGGTACGCCGCACACATTGGCGGTATTGCAGCGTTACATCGGC
>DASUGV010000017.1:0-2549 GCA_036273835.1 Rhodocyclaceae bacterium | reverse complement strand
GGTGGAGGGGGCACGTTCTCCTGCGGCTTGACCACCGGCGTCGGACCACCGCCCACGCTGAATATGTCAGTTGGATTAGTCAGCGCCAGTTCGGCCTTCAAAGGCTCACGCGAAGCGAGACGCAAGATCGCGCCCGCCTGTTCGGTCGTATCCGTCTCGGTCATTGCAGCAGGCGCGGCTGTCGACGCGATATCGGAATCAATGGCTTTGCTCACCATGCGTGTCGGCACACGCGCAACCGGCTCAGCAACGCCGCCGCTGGGCGTCTTGTCGCCAAAAAAAGCCAGCCATGCCGCAGCCGCCAACAATGGGGTCATGATTACCATGCGTTGCTTGGTATTCATGGCGATCCCTCTCCTGCATGCGCGGTGCCATGCTGCCACAACGAAAGCAGCAACTGCCCATCGACCTGCGTACCGTTGAGTTGTTCGCGCTTCAAAGTAAGCTGGTCGACGGATACCGCAGGCAGCTCGGACAACAAGCTCAGACAGAAACGCTTCAGCGCGGCGTATTCGCCTTTGACAGGCAGTACGATCTGGAATTGTTCGAGCGGTACTTGCGTGGTCTGCGTGGTCAGCTTGTCATTGATGCGCCGGTAATCAGCCTGCGTAATCGTCACGCCGCTATCGCGCGACAACTCGAAGATGCGGCGAATGACATCATTGGTTTTTGCTGGATCGGCCAAGGTCCGCTCGAATAACGTGATCGGTTCGACCGTTTGCCTGGTTTGCGGAGAACCGTTGCGCAACTGCGCTTCGAGCGCCGCTTGACGGAGCCGTTGTGACGATATGACGGCGGACTGCCCTGGCACCCACAATAACCAGGCAATCGCGCCGAGGATGACAAATAGAAGCGCAACAATGGGCAGTAAGCCGAAACGCCAGAAAGTCGTTTCCAGCCACAGGCGCGCGCGGGACGGATTCATCGTGGCCGGCAATTTCATGAGCCGCCCCTGCGCGAAGTCGAACGACCCGATGTCGACGACGGCGCTTCAAGCGTAAAACGCATGACGTTGACATTATTGCCCAGATTGACCGTCTCCTGCTTGACCAGACTCATCGAGGAAAACACGGGGTCGACCTTCAGCCCTTGCACGTAAGACAGCGCATCGTCGATGCCCGGCGCGTCGACAACGATCTTGGCGCTTTCCCGCTGCGCACCCGTTTCGATGGATATGAGCGAGATGCCCGGCTTGGCGTGCTCTTCCAGACCTTTGAACAGCGACAGCCAGGGATAATTCAATTGTATGACAGCAGCATTGATCGCCTCGGTCTCTTCAGTGCTGAGCTGACTGTTCTGCGCTGCGGTCTCGTCTCTCGCACGTTGCGTGGTGGATTCGATTTGCGCGATCGCCTTCGCCAAACGCGAAGACTGCGTATTCAACCGCATGGCGAAGGCGGCGCCGGATCCCACCAACGCAATGCCCAGCACCAGCAAGCCAACGTAAATCAAACACACGGGGTCCGCCGCATTCAATGCGAACAGGCGTGAGCGGCCGGAGAAATCGATCTGCAGCGCCTTCATGCGAACACCCCGGCCAATGCCAGACGACAGACTTCCATGTTGGCAGCGATGCCGCCGTCCGACGAGGTACCGCTCACGACCTTGGGCACGACACGCTGACGGCCCAATGCGATCAACTCGACACCTTCGCGCGGCGATACCGTACCGATGACCGGCGCATCGCCGGCAAAATAAACGGTCGGCGGCATTTCCGTACCCGCTCGCAACACTTCAGTCTCCAGCCTCACCAGCATTTCATCCGCGAGCGGCGGCGTGGTAAAGCGAAATTGCCGCACGATCGTGGCGTGTCCGCCAGTCACCAGCACCGATACCACGCCGCGTGCGCTGAACACACACAACCAGGCGTTCGGCTTGATGTCCTTCGCATGACGATTGAGTAATCTGACTGCAAGCGGCTGCACGGACTTCAGCGTACAACCTTGCCGCGCGGAGGTTGCCCGCAACGAAGCGACAAAACTGGAAGGCAGCGCGCAGGCAAAAATGCCATTGGCAATACGCCAATCGGCTTCGATATGCCAATGTTGTGCGGTATCGCTAAACAGGCTTTCGAAACGGTTCTCGGCCAATGAACGAAGTTCTGCGAGACTGTTCACGCCTTGCGGTGGCGCCACCATCCAGTAACGTGCCAGATCGTCGGCCACCGTCACATGCAGATCGGCGCGGCCAAGTTGCGTTTGCGCCAGCGCGACCGACACGGAAGGTTCCCAGTTGGCCGTTGCGGCGGGCGTCACGGCGTCGACCGTGCCCGGCAAATAATCGGCCAGCGGCACATGCGACAGCAATTTGGCTGTCGTGCCATCGGCGATGGACAATACTGCCATCTCGCCAGCGCCGACGCCCAAGCCTAAAGCGTTACGCCGCCAACGTGACACGCCGTACCTCCTCAAGACTGGTTTCACCGCTGGCAACCAAGCTCAGCGCATCTTCGTACAAACTACGCGTGCCGTTGCGGCGCGCTGCTTCAACGATCTGCCGCACCGAACGACGCTCGACGATCAGCTCGGCGATTTCCGGATTCATCGTCA
>DASUGV010000016.1:0-2540 GCA_036273835.1 Rhodocyclaceae bacterium | reverse complement strand
CCCTTTCGTCACCCATGCCGTGAAGGAGTCGGGTCTCCGGGACGCAAAAATGTTGGTGACCCTTAGATTGACAAAAACCGGTGTCGGGTCGAATTCGTTGGAGAAGTGGATGACCATTACCCGCAAGATTTCCTTGCTGATTTGCCTAGCGCTGGCGACATGCAGCCTCATTTTCGGTGTGGCGGTAGCGGGTCTTTCGTCCGCGGCTGCAACGGCTGGTTCGCCTGCATTGCAGGCAAGCCTTCTTGCAACGCGAACGACGACAATCGCTGCCGGGTTAATCGGGTTGATTGCGCTTGTCATAATCGGATGGTATTTCCGTCGGGCGATCGTCAACCCGATCGAATCGATGGAAGAGTCCGTCACGCGCACAGCGGACACGCTCGATTTCACCGACAACGTCAGCGTTTCGTCGAACGACGAAGTAGGCCGTACGCTGCAGGCCTACAACAGATTGCTTACGCGTTTGCGTAGCAGCTTCACCGAAATTCAGCACTCGACTGCGCACATGCAGGAAGTGACGGAAGAGGTTGACCGGTCTTCGCGCAAAATCGCGCGCAATTCACAGATACAGAGCGACGCATCCACCAATATGGCTGCCGCCGTGCAGGAGATGACGGTAAGCATTTCGATGGTGGCACAGCAGGCAAAAGATGCGAGCCAGCACACGCAGGATTCGCGCAACGTCGCCGAGCACAGTTCAGAAGTTATTCTGACTACGGTCACCGGCATCCAAACGATTTCGGACTCCGTGCGCGAAGCGGCAACACGCATCAAGGCGCTACGGGCCGATTGCGATAGCATTTCCTCCGTTGCCAACATCATTCGTGAAATTGCCGAGCAAACGAATCTTCTGGCGCTCAATGCCGCCATCGAAGCGGCACGCGCTGGCGAACAAGGCCGCGGTTTTGCTGTTGTGGCCGACGAAGTACGCAAGCTTGCGGAGCGGACCGCGAAGTCGACGCAGGAAATCAGCACCCTTTTGACGCGTATGCAGGACAGTGCCAAGTTGGCCGTCAGCAGCATGACGACAACGGAAGAAGCCGTGGGCCACGGCGTCGTCAATGCACGCAAGGCGGGCGAGTCGATCGAGCGCATCAAGGAAGGTTCGAGCGCCGCCGCGGCGGTGGTGGAAGATATCTCTGGCGCAATCCGCGAACAGCAGACAGGCAGCACCGCGATTGCGCAGAACATCGAGCAAATTGCGCAGATGAGCGAACAGAATTCGGCGGCGGCTGCGGCTTCTGCGCAAGCGGTGGGTCGCATGGCGGAAGTGAGCCGTGAGATCGTGCGCGCTCTTGTCTCCTACAAAGTCGACAACGCCGAACACAAGATTCAATTGCGAGTAGCCGATATTTTGGGCGACGATTCGCCGACTGTGCGTGCGTTGAAGAGCATGGGCGAGTTGCTGAGTCAGCGGACGCAGGGACGCATCAGTCTCAAGGTTTACTCGGGTGGTTCGTTCGGGTCGGAGAAGGAAGCGCTCGAACAAACCAAATCCGGTGGCATCGATATGGCGCGCATCAATATTTCGCCCCTCAACAAGATTTGTCCTGCGACGGTTGTACCGACGCTACCGTTCTTGTTCCGATCTATCGAGCATATGCAAAAAGCAATGGACGGACCTGTCGGTGAGGAAATTCTGACGTCATGTGCCGACGAAGGCTACATCGGCCTCGCGTTCTATGACAGCGGCGCGCGTTGCATCTATACCGACAAACCGATCAAATCGATGGCCGACATGCGCGGCATCAAGTTACGCGTACCCCAATCGGATTTGTGGATTGCCGTCGCCAACGCGATGGGCGCCAAGGCTACACCGTTGTCGATCGACGAAATTATTGCCGGTCAACAGATGGGGTTGATCGATGCCGCGGAGAACAACATTCTTGCTTACCAAGGTTTCAAACACTTCGAAGTGTTCAAATATTTCTCGAACACCGAGCATTCGATGGCACCCGATGTCCTCGTTTTCTCAAAGAAGACTTGGGAAGGACTCTCCGCAGAGGATCAGAAAATTATCAAAGATGCTGCCAAGGAATCCGTGCCGCTGATGCGCAGATATTGGACGGAGCGCGAAGGCGCGGCGCGCAAAGCGCTGAGTACCGCCGGAACAGTTTTCGTTTCCGGTGTCGACAAGCATTCCTTCCAGGAAGCCATGCGACCCGTGTACGATAAATTCGTGACTAGCGACAAGCAAAAATCATTGCTCAGGGCGATTCAGGAAATGAGGTAATCAAGCGCGGCATTGGCAGAGATATCTTCGTCGCATGCATCCTTGATGTGGCAAAAGTCTTTTGACAACGCTGTGCCGCCCGATATAATGCGCCTCTCTTTATAGGCGCGTAGCTCAGCTGGTTAGAGCACCACCTTGACATGGTGGGGGTCGTTGGTTCGAGTCCAATCGCGCCTACCAACGAATTGAAAATGGAGTGTCGTCATGCTGTTTCGAACTTGGACTACGATGATTTCGTAAAATCAGGCCGCTACAGCTCCAAACTTGATGTAACTCGTTTTAAGAAAAGTGCGGCGCTTGACCG
>DASUGV010000015.1:0-9820 GCA_036273835.1 Rhodocyclaceae bacterium | reverse complement strand
AAGACTTCACCTACCCACCGCTGCTCATCTGGAATTTCTTTATGCGGGTGGGGTTTTTCTTCATCGTTACGCTGCTGATTGTAGAAATCAAACGCTTGCTCAGCCACGAGCAGCATTTGGCGCGCACCGATTTTCTTACCGGGGCGCTCAACCGTCTGGCATTTTATGATCAGGCGACGGTCGAGATCGAACGTTCGGCACGCTTCGATCACGGACTATCGCTGGTATATATCGATGTGGATGACTTCAAACTCATCAACGACAAATACGGACACGACGCGGGCGATCTATTGCTCAAGGAAGTCGCATCGACGATCGCCGCCAACATTCGCGGCATCGATACGATGGCGCGACTCGGTGGCGACGAGTTCGTCGTGCTGCTGCCGCAAACCGACGAATCATCGGCCAACATAATGGTGGTCCGTTTGCAGCAGGCCCTACTCGCCAACATGGCAACCAAGGCGTGGCCAGCCACTTTCAGCATCGGTGTCGTAACCAGTCCATTGGCGCCTTACTCGGTAGATGAACTGATCAAAATTGCCGATGGCTTGATGTACCGCGCCAAGAACAACGGAAAAAATACCATCGTTCAGGAAGTCAGCGGTATTACGGCTTGAGCCGGCAAAAATCATATGTCATATGCCGTTGTCAAACATCCGTTATTGATTTTCGTCTTCTCCACCGTGCCAAACGCGGAAAACCCGTATGACCCATATGGAATCTGAAGTCTCCATGCAGTCTGCCGTTAACAGCAAATACCCCAAACCTTTTTTGCCCACACCATGACAGAAATCGCGTCTGCCACAGCGCTTTCCCTGCGCGTGCTCGAACAGCTTGGCCGTGTGGTTCTTGGCAAGCAACATGCGTTGCGGTTATCGCTGGCCTGTCTTGCGGCCCGTGGTCATCTGCTGATCGAAGATCAACCGGGAGTCGGCAAGACAACGTTGGCTCACACGCTGGCGGTCACGCTGGGCTTGAAGTTCCAGCGTATTCAATTCACCAGCGATCTACTGCCTGCCGACTTATTGGGCGTATCGATTTTCGATGCCAGCCAGCATACGTTCCATTTCCATCCCGGCCCGATTTTCTCGCAGGTGGTATTGGCCGATGAGATCAATCGCACGACACCCAAAACGCAAAGCGCGTTGCTCGAAGCAATGGAAGAACGTCAGGTCACGGTCGACGGCAAAACCCATCCACTGCCTGCGCCGTTTTTTGTGATCGCCACGCAGAATCCGACACACCAGATCGGTACCTTTCCGCTTCCCGAATCGCAGCTCGACCGTTTTCTGATGCGCATCAGCATCGGCCTGCCCGATCCACAAGCCGAACGCGAATTATTGAGCGGCCGCGATCGCCGCGAGCTGCTGTCTGAACTCAAACCGTGCACGGATATAGCGGGTTTGACGCAAATGCAGGACGCCGTCACCAAGGTGCATTTGAGCGACTCGACGCTCGACTATGTACAGGCGCTGCTATCTGCGAGCCGTAGCTTGCCCGACATCGCCAATGGATTAAGCCCGCGTTGCGGCATTGGCCTGTTGGCCGCGGCACGTGCCTGGGCCTTGATCGCAGGACGCGACCACGTACGTCCTGAAGACATTCAAACCGTTCTGCCCATGGTGGCAGGCCATCGTATGCACGCCACCAATGGCCGCAGCAGCAGTGCGGTGCTGACCCGGCTCCTGATCGAATCCGTAGCGTTGCCGTAATGAGTTTGCCGACGCAGCCGTTTGCTTCGCTTTATCAACGCGGGCGTCAGCGCATGCGCCGCTGGATGCAGCGCGTACCCGGTCCGGAGGCGCAGCCGATCAGGCTATTTCAATCGCGCGTCTATGTGTTGCCTTCTCGCGCGGGTCTGGCGATGCTGATGACATTGGCAATAATGCTGTTGGCATCTCTGAATTACAACCTGGCGCTTGGTTACGCATTGACCTTTCTTTTCGGCGGTGTAGCGATAGCGCATATCCTTCATAGCTGGCGCACGCTGGTGAACCTCGAGATATGCGTACGGTCGCTGGACGAAGTCTTCGCTGGCAATCCCGCACAATTCCAACTGCATCTTATCAATCGCAACCGGCGCGAACGTCCGGCTGTAAAACTATGCACCGACCAGGGCGAAGAACTGACTACTCTGGATGTACCGGCTCTAGGCGAAGCCTCCGCGATCATTAACATCCCCACGCTGGAGCGGGGTTGGATGCCGGCAGGACGATTGACGGTGGAAACGCGTCAACCACTGGGTTGGATTCGTGCCTGGAGCTATATCGAACCCGACGCGCGCATGCTTGTTTTTCCGCGTCCGGCAGGCGAGTTACCCGTGCCTGAAAATCAGAGCGCCGGCCTCGAAGCGAGCCGTAGCATGGCGCGCGGGCACGATGATTTCGCAGGCTTGCGCGACTATCAGCACACCGATGCGCCCAGTCACATTGCATGGAAAAGCCTGGCACGCGGCAGTAGCCTGCTCACGAAACAATTCGCCGGCGGCGCGTCGCCCGACTGGATCATGGATTGGTCGATGTTGCCAGCGAGGCTATCGCTCGAAGAAAAAATATCGCAGCTCACACAGTGGGTACTGCTTGCCAGACAAATGGGCGCACGAACCGAACTGCGCCTGCTGAAGGAACGCATCGGTCCCGGCCAGGACGCCATGCACCATCACGATTGTCTCCAACGTCTGGCCTTGTTCGGTGTTGAGTAAGCAGCAAAAGCAATGAACACCCGAGCCGACGTCGCCGCCCTTCCCCGCAGTGTGTTGTTGCAATTATCGGTAGTCACCGTCATCACGCTCGCGCCGTATTTTTTCTTTCAACCCGTATCGATCAGCGTGTTATGTGCAGTGTTGATCTTATGGCGCGGCTGGCTCGCCTGGCGTGACGCGCCGCGCCCCGCGCGTTGGGTGTTGCTGCCCATTGCGATGGCCGGACTTGCATTGACTTTCGCGGCCTTCGGCAACCTGCTCGGTAAACAACCGGGGCTCGCCCTGCTCGCGTTGTTCCTGCCCCTCAAGCTATTGGAAACACACCGGCAGCGCGACGCACGCGCCGCTATGCTTTTAGCATGTTTCTTGTTGATCGGACAATTTCTCAACGAGCAAACACCTTGGATAGCGCTGTGCACCGTATGCGGCGCAATAGGCGTCATCGCATCGCTGGTTCGCTTGCAGCGCCCCAATTGCGCGCCGTTGCCTGCTCTGCGTGTCGCACTTGGTCTGATCGGCCAAGGCGCGCCTATGATGTTGGCATTATTCGTATTGTTTCCGCGTATCGATGGCCCACTATGGGGTTTGCCGCTCGATGCTTACGGCGGGAAGACCGGCCTGGCCGAGTCCATGTCGCCAGGCTCCATCAGCAGTCTAGTCGAATCGGAAGACATTGCTTTCCGCGCGGCATTCAACGGCTCGCCGCCACCGCGCGCAGAGCTCTATTGGCGTGGCCCGGTATTCACCAACTTCAATGGCCGGGAATGGGCAGCCGATTCGAGCAGCGTGCAAGACGATGCCACTTACACACCGAGCGGCCAGGCTTACGATTACACATTAACCCTCGAACCCAACAACCAACGCTGGCTATTGGCGCTGGATTTTCCCGAACCGACATCCGCCGGCCACATTAAAAGCGATTTCGTTCTCGTTGCGAACCGGCCGGTACGCACGCGCATCCGCTATGCCTTGCGCTCTTATCCTGCCACGCCCGTCGGCGTCGACGAAGATTCGCTGATGATTGCAGCAGCCCTGCAACTGCCCCCTGGTTACAACCCGCGCACGCTGGCGCTCGGACGACGCATCAAGCAGGAAAACGCAAGTCCCGACATGCGCGTGAAAAGCGCGATCGATTTCATGCGGCAAGCTGGATTGCAATACACGCTCTATCCGCCGCTGCTGGGCGAACATACTGTCGACGAATTTTTGTTCGATAGCCGGCGCGGCTTTTGCGAACACTTCTCGGCCGCCTTCGTCGTATTGATGCGCGCCGCCGAAGTGCCCGCGCGGGTGGTCACGGGTTATCAAGGCGGCGAAGTAAATCCCATCGACGGCACGTTGGTCGTAAGACAGTCGGATGCGCATGCCTGGGCGGAAGTATGGCTCGCGGGGCGCGGCTGGGTGCGTGTCGATCCCACTGCGGCAAGTTTTCCATCGCGCATCGATATCGGCCTGGCCGGCGCGCTGCCAAGCAACGAGACTTTGCCGCTTTCGCTGCGCGCGGAAGATATCGAAGTACTGCGCAATTTACGCTATCGCTGGGAGGCGCTTTCCAATACCTGGAACCAATGGGTGCTCGGTTACAATGCACACCGCCAATTGGATCTCATGCACAGCATCGGTTTTCGTCATGCCGGTTGGCGAACGCTCACCATATTGATGACATCAGCATGCTGTGCATGGATGCTATGGCTGGCATGGCGAGCGTGGCCCCGACAACAACGCCGCGATGCGCTGGACCGCTGCTGGCAACAGCTATGCAGAAAACTAGCGCGGAAGGGCTTGCCGCGTCAGAAATGGGAAGCACCAACGGACTATGCCAATAGAATCGCCGCGCTGCGTCCAGCGTTGGGCAAAGCGGTGCAACACATCGCGGAGCGTTACTCCGTATTGCGGTTTGGATCAAAAACAGTAACGATTCAGGACGTCGCAGCCTTGAAGCTGGCCATCAAACAATTCGAGACATGACAATATCATCCACGTATCCGCATCGACCCCGCTCTTTTTCCTTTTTTCGCTTGCTGTCGCTTTACCTGCTCGCACTATCTCTATTCTCTGGTCGTGTCCTCGCGCAAAGCGCACCGATTCCGGTTCAAAAATTTTCCGATCGCGAAGACGTTCGCGCTTTCATCGACGACGTATCGGCTCGCGACGGCCTCGCAGCCGGCGATCTGAAAAAAATTCTCGACCAGGTTACGCTGGTACCGAAAGTCATCGACCTCATTAAACCGCCAACACAACCCGGTGTGCGTTCGTGGCAAACCTATCGCGCCCGCTTCATCGAACGCACGCGTATCGCTGGCGGCATCCAATTCTGGACGCAACATCGCGCAGAGCTGGAAGCCGCCGAAGCACGTTATGGCGTGCCTGCCGAAATCATTGTTGCAATCATCGGGGTGGAAACCATCTACGGACGCAACACCGGCGATTACAGCACGCTGTCCGCACTCGCTACGCTGGCCTTTGAATATCCGCCGCGGGCGGATCTGTTTCGCTTTCAACTCGAAGCCTTGATTCTGCTGGCTCAAGAGCAAGGCCGTAGCCCGCTCGACTACCGCGGTTCGTATGCCGGTGCGATCGGATTGCCACAGTTTCTGCCCAGCAGCATGCGTAATTTCGCAGTGGATTTCGATCATGACGGACGCATAGACGTGCGAGCAAGTCCCGCCGACGCGATTGGCAGTGTCGCCAATTTTCTGGCGCAACACGGTTGGGAAAAAGATGGTCGAATTGCCGTGCCCGCACACATCGAGGGCAATGCAGATCTTGCGCCGCTGATCAATGCCGGGTTCAAGCCGCAATTCGATTTTCAGTATCTGACCCAAAACGGTATCGCTGCCGGCCAACCCGATGCGCCTGTAGCGCCCGTTGCGTTGATCGATTTGGTGACGCCCAATCAGCCGACCGAATACTGGTTGGGCTATCAGAATTTCTATGTCATCACACGCTATAACCGCAGCAGTTTCTATGCGATGGCCGTCGCAGACCTGGCACATGTATTACGTTTGGAATTCGACGTGCCGACGGCACGGCGCGATGCGCCTTGAGAGATGCGCGAACTACTGAAGAAGCCTACTGAATTTTGCCAGCCGTATCGACCGTCGTAGTTTGCACGACCGGAAGATTGCCCGGTGGTGATGCAGGCGGCAAGATTGCGGCATCCGCTTCCGGCATCAAGCGGCGCGCGCCGCTAAAACGCTTGGACCAGTAGGTGTTGTCCATGCTATCCACCCGAACCGTACTGCCCTTGGATGGCGCATGCAGAAAGCGGTTGTCGCCGAGATAAATTCCCACATGCGAAAAGGTTCGCCGCAGCGTATGGAAAAAAACCAGATCGCCCGGCTTCATTTCACTCCGGCCAACCTTGTCGCCTAGCTTGGACATCTCGGCCGCCGTGCGTGGCAGATTCAAGCCCAGCGCATCGGCAAACACTTTACGTACGAGCCCACTGCAATCGAATCCACCACTCTCGGGGCCGTTTCCGCCATATCGATACTTGATCCCGAGAAAGGATGCGCCCTTTTCCGCCAACGCTTCGAAACCCGTCTTGGTACTTTGTAACGCTTGCTGTGCCGAGTCAGTATAACGCTCGATGAGGCTGGGCTGGGCGTCCGAGGCTTGCGCTACAGGCTGAACGCTGATCTGCGATGCCGCTGGTGCGCTTGTTGATTGCGACACCGTCGGCTCTGCGATGGCAGTGCTTGTCAGTACGGCAAGCGCACACGCGAAAAAGGGTTTTATCGCAAACATGGGCCGGACTATAGCTTTCGCCTCTGCCCGGTGTAAACCCGAATATCGCCAAGTTCGATTGATGGCCGTTTCGCTCCGACGAGTGCGGAACACCCCTATTCCATCGCTGCCCTACAATCCCGCTCAGGGGGAAAATCCGTGGCAGCGCTTGTTTTACTGATTCTTTTGGGCATGATCGGATGGCTCATGTACAAAGCATGGACCATCTATCAAACGCGTTTTGCGGAACGCCAAGCGCTCGAGGACGCCCGTGCGCTGGATTTCATCAACGAGGCAAAATCAACGCGCCCGAGCGTCGTTGCACCCGTTGCGGCAGTACGGATCGACGTGCCGCGCACCACATTGCTTGACGCAGCCGGCAGAGTTGCCTATTTCATGCTCAAAGTGGAATTGCCCGATCACGAAATTCTGGCTCGGGTCGATCCAGCTTCGCTGTTCGGCGCAAATACCCTGCAACCCGTGCGAGCCATGCTCGATCTGGTGGTATGCAAACGCGACTTCGCGCCCGTTGCGGTCGTCATGCTATTGCGCGCCAACGACGATCCGCTGCGAGAGAAGGTGATGCAACAATTGGCCCAGAATGGCGTACGGGTATTGCGCTGGCCGGTGACCGCACTACCAGAACGCAATACAGTGCGGGCGCAAGTCTTGGGCGAAAGCGCAGCCACCGCCCAATAAATGCAAACAGCATATTCTGTGCGCCGCATCACAACAAAGGTGCGGTTATGGCTGTGCATGCCTGACAGGTACCCCTGCCAGGCTAAGACCCAACGTCAAAGAATCTCCGCCGCATAATCGGCCAGGCGCGAGCGCTCGCCACGTTGCAGCGTAATGTGGCCACCGTGCATCCAGCCTTTGAAGCGATCTACGACATACGTCAAACCGGAACTACCTTCTGTGAGGTAAGGCGTGTCGATCTGCGCGATATTACCTAGGCATACCACCTTAGTGCCAGGACCCGCACGCGTGATCAAGGTCTTCATCTGCTTCGGCGTGAGATTCTGCGCCTCGTCGATGATGAGGAACTTGTTGATGAAGGTACGGCCGCGCATGAAATTGAGCGACTTGACCTTGATGCGCGTACGGATGAGATCGCGCGTCGCGGCCCTGCCCCATTCGCCGCCGTAGCCACCGCCCTCTTCGGCACTACCATTGAGCACATCGAGATTGTCTTCGAGCGCGCCCATCCATGGTGCCATCTTTTCTTCTTCGGTACCGGGCAAAAAGCCAATGTCCTCGCCAACCGGTACCGTCACCCGAGTCATGATGATCTCCGAGTAGCGTTTGGTTTCGAGTACTTGCGTAAGGCTGGCGGCAAGGGTCAGCAATGTCTTGCCGGTGCCAGCCTGGCCCAGCAAGGAAATAAAATCGATATCGGGATTCATCAACAAATTCAGTGCGAAATTCTGCTCTCGATTGCGCGCGACGATTCCCCACACATTGTTCTTCTGATGCGAATAATCGATCAGCGTTTCGAGCACGGCGGTCGGACCGCTTCGCTCCTTGACAATGGCATATAACGGTTTTTCGCCTTCTTGATACACAAGTGAGTTGACGACCATGTCCGCACACTGGGGACCACGCACTTTGTAGTAAGTGCGGCCGCCTTCTTTCCAGGACTCCATTTCCTTGCCGTGGGATTCCCAAAAATCGGAAGGCAATTCGCGCATGCCGGTGTAGAGAAGGTCCGTATCCTCCAGCACTTTGTCATTGAAGTAATCCTGTGCCGCAAGACCGAGCGCACGCGCCTTGATGCGCATATTGATGTCCTTGGACACCAGAATGACGTCGCGCTGAGGAAAACGCTCGCGCAGAAACATCGTGACCGCGAGAATCTGGTTGTCGGCCTTGGCGGTTGGCACACCGACGGGCAGCGTCGGATTGATCGCTTCGGTTTGCAAGAACATCCGTCCGGTTGCTAGTTCATTCGACGGCTCAAATAGTGGAATGCCATTTTCGATGCCTTCGAGGCTATCGGAAACGATGGTATCCATCATTCGGCTAGCCTGACGCGCGTTGCGCGCCACTTCGGTCATGCCCTTCTTGTTGTTGTCCAGTTCTTCAAGCGTCATGATCGGCACGTAAATGTCGTGCTCTTCGAAGCGATACAAACTGGTGGGATCGTGCATCAGCACGTTGGTGTCGAGGACGAAAAGCTTAGTTTGCGGTACGGCCTGAATTTTTGTTGCGCGCTTTGTGGTCATATCCGGAATCAGGTGTTGGGTGACAAGTTCAAGTATTCAATTTAACGACGGGCAGTTGGTCCTTCCGTGCAACACCCCCACGTCCAGCACTTACAAAGTATTGATGTAGTCGAGTACCTCCTGCGCGTGACCAGGCGCTTTGACCCCGCGCCATTCGCGTCGCAGTACGCCTTTGCCGTCGATGACAAAAGTGCTGCGCTCGATACCACGAACTTCCTTGCCATACATATTCTTCATCTTGATCACGCCGAACATGTTGCACAATTTCTCCTCGGCATCCGACAGCAATTCAAATGGCATACACAGCTTGGCCTTGAAGTTCTCGTGCGATTTCATGTCGTCGCGCGATACGCCAAACACGACAGCGCCCGCCTCAGCGAACTTGGCATTGAGCACAGTGAATTCCTGCCCCTCGGTGGTACAGCCCGGCGTATCGTCTTTCGGATAAAAGTACAAGACCACCACCTTGCCGCGCAGGTCCGATAGCGTGACGGAACGGCCGCCTGTGGCAGGTACGGTAAAATCGGTAACGGCTTTGTTGAGCATGTGCGACTCTCCTGCAAGTGAAAATATTTTCTACTGAGAATTTTCTACTACCAATTCGCATCAGCGTATCGGCATTCGAAGTCAGTCGCAACCGCGGCGACCAACAAACTAACCTCTTCGCCTCAGGTTTGACTATTCGGCCCGCTAACGGTATCCAACAGTAGCACCGCCGCCACACGGCGCCCCTCGCTGGCCAGAATGTTATAGGTACGACAGGCAGAACCGGTATCCATGATTTCGAAGCCGATGCCCGCCTCGATCAGCGGACGCAGCAAAACAGGGGTGGGAAAATGTTGGCGCTGGCCGCTGCCGATCAATACGAGCGCTGGGCTCAGTTCGCGGAGCTGGGCGATATCCGCCTCGGATAAACCTGAGAAACCCGCCGTAGCCCAATTATCGACAATTCGTTCCGGTGTCACGATCAGGCTACGCTCGCGTCGGTCGCGATTGATGGCGATGTGCAGTGCATCGTAGCTGGTGATGAGGTTCAAATCGGTGGAGTCTTCGCGCTGGAGCTTCATGAAGCCTATTTGATCGGTGAAAACAGCCCCGGGCTCGGGCTGCCTTGATATGATTATAAATCCTAGATTCCGCCGCTCGCCCCAAAAAGGCTAGCAGC
>DASUGV010000014.1:0-7812 GCA_036273835.1 Rhodocyclaceae bacterium | reverse complement strand
GTATCGGTGACGATAGAACGCGACAGCGCCCAGGAAGACAAAGGCGTCTATCGTTTGCAAACGCAGTTATCCGTCACGGGGAATGTCAGCGACGCGCAGCGCCAGGAACTGCTGCGCGTCGTCTCGAAATGCCCAATACATCGCTTGATGACGGACGTCAAAACGGAAATCGAAACCGTCCTGATCTAATCGAGATTCTATTATGCCATTGTCTTTAATTATTCGAGGACGGGAGAAGGACATCGGCGGCGGATTCATCGTGCGCAGACTGCTACCAACGGCGGCACGGCAATCTGTCGGCCCCTTCGTGTTCTTCGATCACTTCGGTCCCATTACACATCGGCCTGAAGATAACACCGACGTGCGCCCGCATCCGCATATCGGTCTGGCAACGGTCACCTATCTGTTCGACGGCGCCATGGATCATCGCGACAGCCTCGGCACTTTCCAGCGTATCGAGCCGGGCGCGATCAACTGGATGTCGTCGGGTCGCGGCATCGTACATTCTGAACGTACGCCGGCAGATTTGCGCGACCACTCGCATGTCATACACGGTTCACAATTATGGGCTGCGCTACCGAGAGAATTTGAAGAAACCGCTCCGCATTTTTCACATACGCCGGCAGAAGCGATTCCCGAGATCGATATCGAAGGCGCACGCATTCGCGTATTGATCGGCCAAGCATGGCATTTGCGCTCACCCGTCGAAACCCACATGCCTACGCTCTATCTTCATATCAAGGCTAGCGCCGGCGCGCGCATCTCGCTTCCAGCCGATGGCAATGAACGTGCGACCTACTGCATCGATGAGGCCGTCGAGGTAGATGGACAAACCGTCGAGTCGCGCACCATGGCCGTGCTCGAAGACGCGCACGATAGCGAGCTCGTCATGCCGAAGGGCGGCAATGCCATCGTCATCGGCGGCGCGCCCCTGGACGGCCACCGCTTCATGTGGTGGAACTTTGTCTCAAGCAGCAAGGAGCGAATCGAGCGAGCCAAAGAAGACTGGCGTTCGCAACGCATGGGACATGTAGCGGGCGATCCGGAATTCATCCCGCTACCCGAGTCTTGAACGAACAAAGAGATCAAAATCTTTCACAACCATGCGCCGCATTGCTCATCTCGATATGGACGCGTTTTATGCATCGGTCGAGTTGCTGCGTTATCCGGAACTGCGCGGTAGACCTGTGGTCATTGGCGGTAGACGCATCGACACACCGCAGTTGCTGGCCGACGGCGCACGAAAATTTTCGTTGCTGCGCGATTATGTGGGACGCGGCGTAGTCACCACATCCACTTACGAAGCCCGCGCACTGGGCGTCTTCTCGGCAATGGGTATCATGAAAGCCGCCCAACTCGCACCCGATGCAGTGCTATTACCCGCCGACTTCGACGCTTACCGTCGTTATTCGCGCCTCTTCAAAATGGCGGTGGCAAACATTGCGCCTGAGATCGAAGATCGCGGCATCGACGAAATCTACATCGATCTTTCGCATATGGAAGGCGAGACGCGTACGCTGGCCCAGCGCATCAAGAACGCGGTGAAAGAGGCAACGGGTTTGTCGTGTTCGATTGGCGTGACGCCAAACAAGCTACTATCGAAAATCTGTTCCGATCTCGACAAACCGAATGGACTGACGATCTTGGATATGACACAAATTCCTGAACGCATCTGGCCGCTGCCGGTGCGCAAGATCAAAGGTATCGGCCCAAAAGCGGAACAACGGCTGGCCGCACTGGGGATCACCACGATCGCACAACTCGCCACAACCGATCGCGACATGCTGCACGCACATTTCGGCCGCAGTTTCGGTACATGGCTGCACGAAGCTTCGCATGGGCGCGATGAGCGCCCGGTCGTGACACACTCAGAGCCGAAATCGATCAGCCGCGAAACCACTTTCGAGCGCGACCTGCATGCGCGTCGCGATCGATCCATACTGTCCGAAATTTTCACCGACCTGTGCGTGCGGCTCAGCGAGGATCTGACGCGCAAAGCTTATTCCGGCAAGACCATTGGCATAAAACTGCGCTTCGACGATTTCAGCACGATGACGCGCGACCTTACGCTGCCGGAATCGACACGCGACGCGGCGACGATTCGCCGTGCCGCAGGCGAATGCCTCAAACGCGTGCCACTGGAAAAGCGCCTGCGCTTGCTGGGCGTGCGTATCGCAGGCCTGGTGAGCGACGCCGCTGGCGCGCCACGGAAAGAGGCGCCAGACCCGCAGCAGGGTTTGCCCTTCGATATATGAATTTGTATTTTCATTTGGCATATCATGCCGATCTTGATGCGGACGTATCGATGCGATGATTGGATCACCTATTGAATCACCCACGCTGAGCTGGACCGAGAATGGCGAAGCGCGATCCGCGCGATGGCGGTCCGAAAACGGTACGCAGCCACCCAAGCGTGTCGTCGTCGCCGACGACACGCTGACGGCCGATGCGGCCTATCGTCTGGCCTGCGAAGGCACGGCAATACTGTGGCGCGGCGACTTCCAAAATGCGCGCCAATTGCTGCAAGCGCTGGCGCGTCGCGTCGACCGCAAATCGCACAAGCGAGCCGCACCGCCCGCTTCATCGCTGGACTCGTTCAATTTGCATCGTCTCGCGCAATCCCAACGCGCACGCACCTTGGCGATGTTGCTGTTGCCTTTCGAATATGATTACAGCATACCATTGCGTCGCGCACCCGACGTCCGGCAAGCGTGTGGCGAAGCCTACGAAAAACCGGATGCCACGAGCGGCCCATTCGTCGCATCGTTGCGCGAACTACTCGGCCTAATCGGTGCGCACGAATGGCGCAAGAAAGGGGTGGACATTCCTGCGCTCGGCGAACGCATTCATCCGCACTATGGGGTGTTCTCGCCCGTACGCGGCGAATATGTCGACCTCGTGGCGCAGACGCCTCTGCCCGCTCCATGCAAAACCGCCGTCGATGTCGGCACAGGCACTGGCGTGCTTGCCGCAGTGCTGGCGCGCAGAGGAATCGCGCAGGTCATTGCGACCGATCAGGATGCGCGCGCCTTAGTGTGTGCCCGTGAAAACATGGAGCGACTTGGACTGCGCAAGCAAGTAGACGTGGTGGAGGCCAATCTCTTTCCGGCTGGCCGCGCATCGCTCATTGTGTGCAACCCCCCATGGATACCCGCGCGACCGAGTTCGCCGCTCGAACATGCTGTCTATGATCCCGACAGCCGCATGCTGCGTGGATTTCTTGGCGGATTGGCGGCACACCTCGAACCCGGTGGCGAAGGCTGGCTCATACTGTCGGATCTCGCGGAGCACCTGGGCTTACGTACGCGCACAGAGTTGCTGGCAATCATCGAAACAGCCGGCCTGATAATCTTGGAACGGATCGATACGCGGCCTAGACATTCCAAAGTCTTGGACGATGCCGATCCCCTGCATGCGGCACGTGCCGCAGAGATCACGTCCCTCTGGCGGTTGGCGGTAGCGGCCAATCGCTGATCTGTAACTTTGCCAAATGGAGAAATCATTGCCATGAAACTTTTCGATATTTTGTTATTTCTTCATTTTTCGGCAGTCGTGGTATGGGTCGGCGGTATGGCGGCGATTTATTTTGCCGCAAGGCCAGCGGGCGCGGAAACGCTGGAACCGCCGCAAAACATTCCGTTCATGGCGGCAATGCTGCGGCGATTTTTGTGTGCGGTAGCAAGTGCGATTGTCGTACTGCTGGTGACGGGCACCTGGATGATGATTCTCATGGGCGGCATGTCGAACGTGCCGCCCTCCGTTCATATCATGCTGGGACTTGGACTCGCGATGATGGCTATTTTCGGGCACGTCCGTTTTGCCAGCTACGCGGGCTTACGTCGCGCGGTGGCCAAGCAGGATTGGCAGGAGGGCGGACGACGCCTTGCGATGATCCGTCGGCTGGTGGCCGTGAGTTTGACCTTGGGATTCGTTATCATTGCTGTTGCAACGATGGGGCGTATTCTGGCGTAATACTGTTTCGACGTTCGGCAAGACAGATGCATAGGCTGTCCGCATAATTAGAATCGCATGCTCGGATCGCGTCACGCACAATGTCATGCTCGATAAATATTACAAAAGCATATCCTAAAGGCAACTGATGGGAATTTTTGACAAGCTCCGTTCGATACTCGGCCATGGCGAGTCCGAAGAACCGGTAATTGGAGATATGGCTCCCCCGGCAGAGCCCGTCGAACGCCGAAGTCGAGAACGGCTCAATGCGCGCGCGGGAACGCGGGTGCTTATCGTCGACGATTCGCGCACCATCGTGGCCGCACTGACGAATATCTTGCGCTCAGCCAGTTATGTCACGCTGGAAGCATCCAACGCCGAAACAGGCCTTGAGTTGGCTCGCTCCGAACAACCCGAGCTGATATTTCTCGATATCGTGCTGCCGGGCATGAATGGTTTTTCGGCGCTGCGTATCATCCGAAAGGATCCGGCGCTGCGCGATATTCCGGTCATCATGATCAGCGGCAACGAGCAAGCTACCGAGCAGTTTTTCGGCGCACGTATCGGCGCCGACGATTTCATGAAAAAACCGTTCTCGCGCCTGGAAGTGTTTGCGCGGATCGAACGCCTGCTCGATGCAGACTTGATTCCGCGCAGAGCCAGCGCCGTCGAATAAGACAATCGCGCGGATCAAATACTCGTTGCCGTTTCGCGAGCAGGCAGGGCATCGTCGTCTCCCGCCTCTTCGCCCAGAAATCCGCCGCTCTGATGCGCCCATAGCCGCGCATACAGACCTCTTTGCGCCAGCAAGGTCCGATGATCGCCCTGCTCCACGATGCGCCCTTTGTCGAGCACCACAAGGCGATCCATCGCCGCAATGGTGGATAGCCGGTGGGCAATGGCGACAACCGTCTTGCCTTCCATCAAGCGGTACAGGCTGCTTTGAATGGCCGTTTCGACTTCCGAATCGAGTGCGCTGGTTGCCTCGTCGAGCAACAGAATGGGTGCGTCCTTCAGCATCACACGCGCAATCGCAATGCGTTGACGCTGGCCGCCAGAGAGTTTAACGCCGCGCTCGCCTACGTGAGCGTCATAAGCTCTGCGCCCTTTCAGATCGGTCAATGTCTGAATGAAGTCGTGCGCCTCTGCGCGCTTTGCGGCAGCGATCATGTCCACTTCGCTGGCATCCGGGCGGCCGTAAAGAATGTTGTCTCGCACCGAGCGGTGCAGCAGCGACGTATCTTGCGTCACCATGCCGATCTGCGCACGCAAGCTGTCCTGCGTCACGAGCGAGACGTCCTGTCCGTCGATCAATACACGGCCTTGCTCCACATCATAAAAGCGCAATAGAAGATTGACGATGGTTGACTTGCCCGCACCGGAACGCCCGACCAGACCTATCTTTTCTCCGGAGCGAATCGTCAACATCAAATGATCGATGATTTTGTTTTGGCCGCCGTAGGCAAAGCTCACATCATCAAATTGGATTTCGCCACGCATCACATGTATGGGCTTGGCATCGAGCCGATCGGTGATGGCGCGCGGACGCGAAAGTGTTTTCATGCCGTCCTGCACGGTCCCGATATGTTCGAACAGCGTGGACATTTCCCACATGATCCATTGCGAAATGCCGTTCAAGCGCAAGGCCATGGCGGTCGCCGCTGCGACGGCGCCAACGCCGACTCGCCCATGCGACCACAGCCATAGCGATGCACCTGCCGTGGATACGATCAACAGCATGCTCAATGCATGATTGGTCACTTGAAAGGCGGTGACGTAGCGCATTTGAGAATACGCAGTTTGCATAAAATCCTGCATGGCGGAACGCGCATGCGCGGACTCCCGCCGGCCATGCGAGAACAGCTTCACAGTCGCAATGTTGGTATAGGCATCGGTAATGCGGCCGGTCATGAGCGATCGCGCGTCGGCCTGCAATTGCGACACTTCGCTCAGACGGGGTACGAAGAAGCGAACCACGCCGACATACAAGGACAACCAACCGAAAAAGGGAAGGAGTAGCCACAGATTGAAACTACCGGCCACCGCCGCCATCGTGGCGAAATAGATGATCACAAAAACCAGAATATCCGTCACGATCAATACGGCTTCGCGTACCGCCAATGACGTTTGCATAACTTTTGTGGCAACCCTGCCCGCGAATTCGTCTTGATAGAAACCCATGCTCTGCCCAAGCATCAGCCGGTGAAAACTCCATCGCAAGCGCATGGGAAAATTTGCGGCCAGCGCCTGATATTTGATGAGTGTCTGCAACGCCACAACAAGCGGACTGGCAACGAGAATGCCACCCAGCAGCAGCAAGCTACCGCGCTCGTCTGTCCACAAACGCGCGGGATCGACATGGCTCAACCAATCTACGACGCGGCCAAGCATGCTGAAAAGCAGCGCTTCGAAAGCGCCGATAATGGCTGTGCACAACGTCATTACGACGATAAAGGGACGCAGGCCTTGCGTGCATGCCCATACGAATGGAAAAAAACCTTTCGGCGGCGAGACGGGCTCCGCATCGGGATAAGGGTGCACAAGCTTTTCGAACAAGCTGAACAATCGGATTCTCCGCGACACTGATGATGCAAATTCTGATGGAGACATTGTCGCCCGATTTCATGCCGACGCAAAATCAGCGTTGCCACAAAGGGCGCGGATCATAAGCGCTGCGCGGATTGTCGGAGTTGGGCGGTCGGTATTTATCGACCAAGCGAAGACGAAGCTACTGGTCAGTCTTTCGTGACAACGACTCGTATCAGGTTCGAGTCTTGGCAGTCCACAGTTTTTCGAAATTGACTGCCGTGTGGATCGTGTCGTTCGCGATTGCCGAAGCGATGGCAAATTCGGCTCGCGCAGTGTCGCGCCACATCGGTTCAAGCATGGGAATGCCGCTACTGTTCAAGAAGCTGTGAACGAGAATCGGCGTTGAGGCAGTTGCGCGTTTGGAGATGACCGCCGTATCGCCATTCTTGAGCTTGACAAATGTGCCGGGCGGGTAGAGTCCGATTTCCTTGATCAGCAAACCGGGCAAGCTATTGTTGTACTTGTTTTCCTGTACGAATAGCGCTCTGGCCGCTTGAGCCGTGTCGCTTGCTTTGCGCGACGCACGTGGCGTAACGATGGCGCAAAAAATATCCAGGATGCGTACGAGCAGCGTATCCTGATCAGCGACTTTTATGCCACCAGGATATCCAGATCCGTCCGGGATTTCGTGATGATCCTGAACGATCCTCAACCAATTCTTGTCGTCTACGCCTGCGGCACCTAGCAAGGCCACACCGGCGCGAGGATGATCCGCAATCCCCGCGCGCTGCACTTCTGTCGGTGGCATTTTTTGCAACGCTAGAATCGTCTGCGCATCCAGCATGCCGATGTTCATCGTCAATGCGGCGCACACCGCAGATTGCCGTTGCGCATCGCTCCAATCCAGTTTGCGCCCAAGCAGTTCCGTCAGTACCGCAGTGTCCAGGCTGTGTGCAATCGCGTATTTACTGTGATCGCTGAGCATGATAGCCGCCAGCGCCGCGTCCGGGTTGTTTTCGCACAGGAACTGGACTTGCTCCGCCAACTCACGAACCTTTGTCACAAAATCCGACTCTTGGGTCGGGTGACGCATCAGCAGTAAGAGACTGCCCCCAATGGTTTCCCGTAACCGGAACGGATCTACACGCGGTGGCGAAACCGCAGCGGACGCGGACGCGGGCGCCGGCGCACCCGTCGTTTCCTGCAGCAAGGTTTGATAATCTTTAAACTCCTGCACACGCACGAACACACCATTTTGAATCAGGGACTCGAGATGCTCGTTGCGCTCGAAAGCCAAGCCTTTACGCAACAAGAGATTTCCTGCGGCGTCAT
>DASUGV010000013.1:0-5137 GCA_036273835.1 Rhodocyclaceae bacterium | reverse complement strand
GCAATGAAATACGGCGGCGCACGTGCTGAGGTGGCGAACGAGATTGCGCCGATAACGCCTCCTCCGGTACAAGCTGACGACGCTCAAAAAACGAGTTAGCGCAGCGGAGACAAAATCGTCCATAGGCTCGCTTGGTCATGGCCGCGCGATTTGGATTGGTGACCCATCCTTGTTTCATCATTCTCTGACATTGTCATTCGCACTCACGCAAGTGCGGAAAATACGAGCTTTGCACGTTATTCCTTCGGCGTAGAATCGTTTCATCACATCCTTGAGCGAACGTAATTTCTGTACGTTCGCAAGCAGATTGCGAGGTATTGCGATGGACGAACGCCTCCGTGTTGCGGCACTGGAATATCACAGTCTGCCGCGAGCAGGAAAAATCTCTGTTGTTTCTTCCAAAGCGCTTACCAACCAGCGCGATTTGTCATTGGCATATACCCCGGGTGTTGCCGCCGCGTGCCAAGCGATTGTCGATGACCCCACTTCTACCAGCAGATATACGGCACGTGGCAATTTGATCGGTGTCGTCACGAACGGCACCGCCGTCTTGGGATTAGGCCCAATCGGGCCGCTTGCGGCCAAGCCGGTCATGGAAGGCAAGGCCGTGTTGTTCAAGAAATTTGCCGGCATCGACGTGTTCGATCTCGAATTGAATGAGCTCGATCCGGATAAGCTTGTCGATATGATAGCGGCATTGGAGCCGACATTCGGTGGCATCAATCTCGAGGACATCAAGGCGCCGGAGTGTTTTTACATCGAGCGCAAGCTGCGCGAGCGGATGAAGATTCCGGTATTTCACGACGATCAGCATGGCACGGCGATTGTCGTAGGCGCGGCGTTGCTGAACGGATTGCATCTGCAGGGCAAGTCGCTGGACAAGGTTAAGCTCGTCACTTCCGGCGCGGGCGCGGCCGCGTTGGCTTGCCTCGATTTATTGGTGATGCTGGGTGTGTCTGTCGACAATATCTGGGTGACCGATATTCACGGTGTGGCCTACCAGGGCCGCACCGAAGAAATGGATCCGATCAAGGCGCGATACGCCAAAGCAACTTCCGCGCGTACGTTGACAGAGGTCATCGAAGGCGCCGATGTGCTGCTTGGCTTGTCGGCGGGTCGTGTAGTGAAAGCCGAAATGGTTGCAAAGATGGCGCCGAGACCTTTGATTCTCGCGCTGGCCAACCCGGAGCCGGAAATATTGCCGGACTTGATCAAATCGATTCGCGCGGACGCCATCATTGCTACCGGCCGTTCCGACTACCCGAATCAAGTCAACAATGTGTTGTGCTTTCCGTTCATTTTTCGCGGAGCGCTGGACGTCGGTGCAACCACCATCACCGACGAAATGAAACTGGCTGCTGTGCATGCCATTGCCGATCTGGCGCGTGTCGAACAATCAGATATCGTTGCCGCAGCGTATGGAGAACGAATCAGTCCATTCGGGCCGGAATACATCATCCCCAAGCCTTTCGATCCGCGTTTGATCGTCAAGATCGCGCCGGCCGTTGCCAAGGCGGCAATGGATTCAAACGTGGCGACGCATCCCATCGAAGATTGGGAGGCCTATCGTCAAAGCCTCAATAACTTTGTATGGCAGTCGGGACTTATCATGAAGCCGGTGTTCGCGGCCGCCAAGCGCGCTCCCAAGCGTATTGTCTTTGCCGAAGGTGAATCCGAACGCGTACTCCGAGCGGTGCAGACGGTGGTGGACGAGGGTATCGCGCGCCCGATTCTCATTGGCCGCCCTCATGTCATTCGCATGTATATCGAACGCTTCGGCCTACGTCTGCAACCCGATGCCGATTTTGAATTGGTGAACCAGGATTCCGATCCGCGTTACCGCGAATTATGGAAGCAATATCATGCACTGATGGAGCGGCGCGGCGTCTCGGTGGATTATGCCAAACGCGAAGTACGTCGACGCACCACGCTCATTGGTGCACTGTTGCTCAAATCGGATTATGCCGATGGGTTGATCTGCGGCAGCTTTGGCTTGCACAGCCAACATTTGAAATTCATCGATACAGTGCTTGGAAAATGTCCGGGAGCCAAGAATTTTTATGCCATGAACATACTCGTCTTGCCTGACCGGACAATTGCGCTATGCGACACGTACGTGAACTACAATCCAGATGCCGAACAGATATTCGAGATGACTTGTTTAGCGGCCGCCGAGCTATTCCGGTTTGGCATCACACCGAAGATTGCACTGCTGTCGCATTCTAGTTTCGGTAGCGACGATTCGCCGACTGCGATGAAAATGCGCCAGGCGTTACAACTGCTGCACACGCGCCGGCCCGATCTTGAAGTGGAGGGCGAAATGCACGGCGATGCTGCGTTGGACAACGAAATACGCCTGCAGGTTTTTCCGAATGCGCGCATGCGCGACGATGCCAACCTGCTGATTTTCCCAACCCTGGATGCCGCGAACATTACCTTCAATCTGCTCAAGACCGCTTCGGGCGAAGGCATGACCATCGGGCCGATTCTGCTTGGCTCTGCCAAACCCGTCCATATCCTCACACCTACTGCAACGGTGCGCAGGATTGTTAATATGACTGCGTTGACCGTAGTCGAGGCGGGGCAGGAAGGGTGCTGACAGGGCTGCCCTCAAGCAACTGTACCCCCGCCCGTAAAGTGGTAGACGTAGCGAGAAGGGGCGAGAATGCCGGAGCAAAAGGCAGCATTGGTATTGACAGGCGGTGGCGCGCGCGCGGCCTATCAGGTCGGCGTGCTCAATGCTGTGCGCGAGATATGGGGTAAGCGGCCGGGTAATCCCTTTCCCATCGTTTGCGGTACATCCGCGGGCGCGGTCAATGCGGCAGCATTGGCGTGCTATGCCGCCAATTTCGGTGAAGCGGTGCGGCGCCTATCGTGGATATGGCGTAATTTTACTGTTCACCATGTCTATCGCGCGGATACCTTGGCTGTCGTCAGATCGGTCACGACCTGGGCGTCGGCGCTCTTGATGGGCTGGATATTTCACCGCAGTCCCCGTGCGCTGCTCGATAACACGCCGCTGCGGGAACTATTGCAACATCACATGGACTTCAACCGGATTGGCCAGAATGTCAAGGACGGCAACCTGTATGCCGTAAGCATTACCTGTTCGGGATATTCCACCGGAGAGAGTTTGACTTTTTTTGAGTCGGTACCGAGCATTCAAGCGTGGCGCCGCGCACAGCGCGTCGGCGTTCCGAGCCAGCTTACCGTCGATCATTTGATGGCTTCGAGTGCGATTCCTTTTGTGTTCCCGGCAATCAAAATCCATCGTGAATTTTTCGGCGACGGATCCATGCGTCAGCTCGCACCGGTGAGCCCCGCGGTACATTTGGGTGCGGAACGGATTTTCGTCATCGGCAATGGCCGAGCTTCGGGCGAGACGCGCCGAGCGCGATCGGATAAATATCCATCGCCTGCGCAGATTGCTGGTCATGCCATGTCAAGTATTTTCCTGGACGGCTTGGCAGTCGATCTTGAACGGCTCGAGCGCATCAATGAAACCTGGGGCAAAATTCCGCCCGAAGTGCGGGAGGCGGCAGGCGTATATCTGAAGCCGATCGAGACCCTGGTCATCTCACCTACCGAACGCTTGGACTATATCGCTGCCCGTCATGTGAGTGCTTTGCCTTGGGCGTTACGTACCGTTCTGCGGGGCATAGGCGCCTACGGTCGCTCGGGTTCCGTGCTTCTAAGCTATCTTTTGTTCGAAAAATCCTACACCCGCGAACTCATGGAATTGGGCTATCACGACGCAATGGCGCGTCGCGCCGAGATCGCGCAGTTTCTGCGTATCGATAATTTGCCGCTTGAAACGGACAAACTGCCGGCGACCGATATCTATGAAGCGGTCTGAAGAGTCGCTGCTATCTAGCTAATTCATTTAATTTTGTTGCTACAATGCCGTTACAGTTTCATAGCAACTAAGGATGAAGGCACCCATGTCCCACGGTCGTTTGATTGCAATCTTGCTAAGCAGCGTGCTGGTGATAGCCAGCACGGCCGATCGCGCGCAAGCAGCGACGCGGGCAAAAAGAATTTCGAGGACTCACGGCGTTGCTGTAACGCCGGTGCGCGCACGCCGCGTGAAAGTCACGATCAGGCCGACGAACCATCACGTGCAGCCGGACTTCGATCGCGAAGGGAATCCCCTCCTGCGCTCTTCCGCTTTCATGGTGCAGGATTTGAATTCGGGGCAGGTGTTGTTGGAGAAGAATTCCGACTCGGTGCTGCCGATCGCTTCTATTTCGAAACTGATGACTTCCATGGTGGTGCTGGATGCGCATCAAGATTTATCGGAAGTCATCGAGATTACCGACGACGACGTCGATCGTCTCAAAGGTACCAGTTCGCATCTTGCTGTCGGAACCAAGCTGGCACGCGAAGATGTTATGCGTTTGGCATTAATGGCATCCGAGAATCGCGCCGCTTCTGCCATGGCACGTAACTATCCGGGCGGAAAGCCGGCGTTTATCGAGGCCATGAATCAAAAAGCGCAGGCTTTGGGATTAAAAGAAACCCATTTTCTGGATAGCTCGGGTCTCAACAAGAACAACGTATCGTCTGCCCGCGATCTTGCTGTCATGGTGGCCACTGCTTCACGCTATCCGTTGATTCGCCAATTCACGACGACGACTTCCTATACCGTGGCGCTCAATGGGCGGCCTCGCGAGTTCCACAACACCAATGCTTTGCTGAAGAGTCCTGACTGGCAGATTGGTGTATCGAAAACGGGGTACATCAACGAATCGGGTAAATGTCTGGTCATGCAGGCATGGCTTGCCAACAAACCGGTTGCCATTGTGTTGTTGGATTCCTGGGGACGCTTTACCCGGTTGGCGGATGCAAATCGCATACGCAAATGGGTTGAAACGGCATTGGGACGTCAGCCCAGCGTTGCTGGACTGTCCAGCGCGGCGACGATGAATCCGGTGACGAGTTCGATGACCGAACCGGTGATCAATTGATCGAAAGCTATTTCGAAGACCCTACAGCGGAGTTACCGACGTAACCTAGCGCACGCGAAATAGACAGCGCTGTGTCTCGTACGACGGGTGCCCAATCGGGATTGAAACGATCGCTTGGGGTGGACAACGAAAGCCCGGCCACGAGCTTACCCGTATCGTCGCAAATGCCG
>DASUGV010000012.1:0-8674 GCA_036273835.1 Rhodocyclaceae bacterium | reverse complement strand
CGGTGCTCCACTACGACGTTCGGCGCCGATGCCCCAATCTGCGAGCACATCGATCAGCGTCTGTTCCATCAGCTTGACCAGCTCGCGCACCTTGAGACCGCGTCGCGTAAGATCGATAAGCAGATATACCACCGCCTGGCCCGGACCATGATAGGTAATCTGACCGCCACGGTCGATCTTGATCAGAGGGACATCGCTGGCTTCGAGCAAATGCTCTGGCTTACCGGCCAGGCCAAGTGTATAGACAGGCGGGTGCTGCAACAACCACAACTCGTCAAGAGTTGCCGACGTGCGTTCGCGCGTGAATGTTTGCATCGCTCGCCAAGTCGATTCGTAAGCTTGCTCGCCGAGACGACGAGCACGAAGTGCGGAAGGTAGGTCGGCTATATCCCCGCGCCAGTTCGCATCCCTGAATTTATTCATTTTTATTTACAGCACCATCTTGACCATCGGATGCGCACTCAATTCTCGGTACAAACCGTCGAGTTGCGGTTTGGACGTCGCACGCACCGTACATGTAAGCGCAAGATAATTTCCTTTTGATGACGGACGCATTTCCATCTGCGCGGCATCGAAATCGGGTGCATGCCGCAACACAATCGCCAGAATGGTTTGTGCAAAATCATCCTCGCGCTTGCCCATGATCTTGATGGGAAAATTGCAGGGAAACTCCAGCAGCGTCGCGGTATCCTTTTCGTTCTGCAATTCATTGGTTTCTTTATCCACGTCGTGCTTTCCATCATTCGTTCAGATGCGAACGATTCGGTTCAAGTTGGAGCGTACTTGCCCAAGATGCAGCCGTCGAGGCCCATTTTCAAGTCGCTGCGAATCGAACGTCGGAACCATGGTAACGATGTCAAACCAAGCATAGCTGGTTTTTGCGGCATTTCGCGCTCAATCATTTGTCATATCTCATCTAGACCGTCGCACACAGAAATATTTGATCGGCGATAAATAATTCACTGTGACGAAAAACGGATTTTGTTTTTGTTGGCAGGGTATGCGAGCATTCGCTTTAGACACCACGAACGATATGATTTTATTATCAAAAATAGTGATTCCAGTATAAATGTCAATTTATTTTTGAATAAAAAACATAACCTCAATTACTGAAAAAATAATCGTGAAACCCTCTCAAAATAATCAAACGATCGCTTCGACAACGGTACTCGACGATAAGCGATTCTGGGCATTCATAAAAACGCGACGTTTCGGGCTGGCCGTAGCCTTGTTGTCCTTGATCGTCGTACTGACTTATGTCTTCGCGTACACGCCGTATCACGATTTCGTGTACAGCGATATGAAGAGCTTCTGGACACGCGCGATAGATCGACTAAATGGCCAGGTGTTTGTCGACTCGCAGTTCGAAGCCTGGCCGCCGATGTACCACATCATGCTGGCGGAAATTTTCCGGGTATTGCGGTGGATAGGATTGAACCTTTGGATCCGCATCGAAACGCCGCTGACGATCAACATCGTCGCATTCGCGGTCTCTGTTTATGCATTGCAACGCATGGCAGTACGTTGGTTCGTGCGCCCCGAGTTCGTACTTGCCACGGTGCTGTTGTATGCATTCGGTTTCCCGGCGCTGTATTTCAATGCTTTTCTACTCTCCGACAATCTCGGTGGTCCCCTGCTGGTCATGGCAATGTCGGTGGCAGTTTGCCGCAAGGACTGGTGGGCGATCATGGTAGCGGCGCTGTTGTTCGGCGCTGCAACGATCATTCGACCTTCGCTGGGGCCTTACGGTCTTGCATTTGTCATTTTCTATCTGGGGCAGTATGGGCTGCGATGGCCTTTTATCGCACGCGCCGCAGTATTTTCCGCCGTGTTCTTTACGGCTGTTTTTTGTGCCAGCTTGGAGGTATCCCATATCTCCCACGGCAAGGTGAATGGACTCTCGGCCAACGGCGGTTTGGACTTTTTCATTGCCAACGCCGATTATCACCGCATTGAATTGAACTACGACGGCTGGCATTTCTTCATCATCGTCCCTGCTCTATCGCTACAACCCGAACACGGCGTATTTTTTACCAGCGTCCCGTTCTATAACCAGAGCTATTACTTCGAGCGCGGCTGGGAAGCCGTCAAACACAATCCATCACGCATCTGGATGAACCTACGTCACGTAAGCGATCTATTTTTTGCCGACATGCTGCCCAGCCGCCCCGACGCGCCTGGATATGATTTTTTCAGGCCCGCGTGGGACTGGTTCAAATTCGGCATGTTCCTCACACTGGGCTGGTATGCGTGGACATGGAAAGCACTGGAAGATCGCAAACCCGCCTTCCTTCTCTTTAGCACGACGTTGGGACTGACGCTGCTCGTCAGCTATATATTTACCGGGGAACCACGCTATACCTACGAAATCATTTTCATTTTCTATCTGTTGTCTTTCAAATTGGTGGAATTCCTGCGAATCGATTGGCGGCGTTGGACCAAAACTCTCGCTACCTACGGCGGAATACTCGCATTGATATCCGCAGCAACGGCGGCCGTTATGATGCATAAGACGGACTATCCGGGCACCGTGACACTCAGTATCGAGCCGCAAGACGCAAGCGCACCGTCCGACGGCAAAGCTTCTTTGACAGCGCAGAAACCGGTCAATATTGGCCGTATTCTGTTTCCGCTCGAGAGAGACTCCGCTGTTCTCAAGTACGCAGATGACGATGACATCGTATTGGACAAGCCTGAAACGGTGCACCTGCATACCCGTTTTAGAGTGCTTGGTACGAAACCGTTGGAATTGTCCTTCCGCACGTACAGCAGCTGGCCGTTCAATATTTCAATGGATGGCCAACAATTCATGCGAAACGACTTTTCTAATTTCTTTGACGTTTCGGAAGGCACAAAGACCATGGCGCCTGGCGTCCATGATATTCAGCTCGACGTTCAGTACACGCCCGAGGAAGGCGGCTTGGCGATGAATTACGTGTATAGCGACGGGGACCGGCGCGTTCGTCAAAACGTGGGACTCGACTCAGGCAGGGTAGACTTCCTGTCTCTCGATTCAGAACCAGAAGAGAAATGAGTACCGATTCGAAAACTGATATGCCTTTGGCATTGAGCATCGTATTGCCGACTTACAACGAGCGCGACAATATTCTGCTTCTGCTGGAACAGCTCGAGCAAGTACTGAAGATTCCGTACGAAGCCATTGTGGTGGACGACGATTCGCCCGATAACACCTGGCAAGTCGTGGAAGCGTTCGCCGCAACGCATTCAAACGTTCGTGTGCTGCGGCGTATTCACGTACGCGGCCTGACGACGGCGATCAACGACGGCATCAAGCTCGCCCGGGCGCCACTCGTCATGTGGATGGACGTGGACTTGTCCATGCCACCCGTGAAAATTCTCGATCTGCTGAATGCAATCGACGCGGGCGCAGATGTAGCAGTGGGATCGCGCTATGTCAGCGGTGGTGGCGATGCGCGAGCAGTCAATATGCATTTGACCATTCAACTGATGCTCAGCAAAATCCTCAGCATTCTGGGCGGCTGGATGTTGGGTTGCCGCTTCCGCGACTGGTCCAGCGGATTCATCGTGGTCAAACGCAAGCTGCTCGATGGTTATGATCTGACCGGAGACTACGGCGAGTATTTCATCCACCTGATCTATACGCTGATCAAAAATAAACACGCTCGTGTTGTAGAGGTTCCATACGTATTGACTGCGAGAGAACGCGGTGAATCGAAGACGGCTACCAATCTCTGGGGTCTGGTACGCCGCGGACGCAAATATCTACAGACAGTGTGGCAACTGCGCTTTAGCGGCAAGGCTCATTCGGGGTCGACATCATGAACAACAATATCCTGCTTATTCTTTTGTCATCTGTTCTGACTGCAATCGGTCAGGTCGCATTCAAATTCGGCATGCGGTCGTTCGCGGAAGTAGAGTACTCGCGCGAAACCCTAGCTTTGCAACTGTGGCAGATTTTTACCAGCCCGAGCATCATATTGGGGTTTGCCGCATTTGGCCTCGGCGCAGTATTGTGGTTATTTGCACTTGCCCGCGCGGAATTGTCCTACGCCGTGCCATTGGCCAGCCTGACATATGTGCTCGTTCTCGCAGCAGGCGTCGTCTTGTTTCGGGAACCACTCACGGCAGCCAAAATCGTGGGCACGGCATTGGTTGCCGCTGGCGTTGTGTGCGTTTCGTTGAAGTAAGAGACCGGGGAATCAAACGGTAAAATAGGGCGGATTGACTAACCCACGCGCAATATAGAGATGGGTATTGATTAGATGCACCGCGAGTGCAAAGAGGAGACACAAACATGGTGGAAGAAATAAAAGATGACGGCGTCCTATTGGCGATCATCGTCCGCAATAGTTTCGATGAGCCAGGTATTTCGTTTTTCACACCGAACCATCTTTCGCAGCAGCTTGCCTATATGCATCATCCGGCCGGCAAGATCATCGAGCCGCATGTGCACAATGCAGTGCCACGCGAAGTCACTTATACGCAGGAAATTTTGTTCATCA
This sequence comes from Rhodocyclaceae bacterium, assembly GCA_036273835.1. Classification (GTDB taxonomy): domain Bacteria; phylum Pseudomonadota; class Gammaproteobacteria; order Burkholderiales; family Rhodocyclaceae; genus DASUGV01. The sequence continues at coordinate 4,190 of DASUGV010000012.1, read as the reverse complement.
AGCGTGGCAAATTGCGCGTCGATTTCTACGGTGCCGACAAACGCTATTTGCATAGCCGTATTCTCAAATCCGGCGACGTGGTCTTGCTTGCGACGGGCGGACACGGCTTCGAAGTATTGGAAGAAGTGCAGATGATCGAAGTGAAGCAAGGCCCCTATTCTGGAGACGTCGACAAAACACGCTTCACGCCGAACCCTGAACAACCGCATTACGTCGTTCGCTAACGGTTGGCGACGACATGAGTTCATTCATTGCGGTTAACGAGCCGCTGCTCAACGGCAGGGAAAAAGAGTACCTCGTCCAGTGTATCGACACCGGCTGGATCTCTTCGGAAGGTCCCTTCGTCGAACGCTTCGAGCGCGAATTCTCGCAACGCGTAGGACGCAAGCACGGTATCGCCGTCGCCAATGGATCAGTCGCGCTCGACGCGGCGGTGACGGCACTCAAGATCGGTGCAGGCGATGAAGTCATCATGCCGACCTTCACCATCGTCTCGTGCGCGGCGGCCGTTGTACGTGCCGGCGCAATGCCCGTATTGGTCGACAGCGATCCGCGAACCTGGAATATGGATGTCAGCCAGATCGAAGCGCGCATCACGCCGCGCACCAAGGCGATCATGGTGGTACATATCTATGGCCTGCCTGTCGACATGCAGCCTTTGATGGAAATTGCCGAACGTCATGGGCTTGCCATCATCGAAGATGCAGCGGAAATGCATGGCCAAACCTATGACGGCCGCATGTGCGGCAGCTTTGGCGAGATCAGCACATTCAGTTTCTATCCGAACAAGCACATCACCACTGGCGAGGGCGGCATGATCGTCACCGACGACGATCAATTGGCCGAACGCTGCCGCCGTTTGCGCAATCTGTGTTTTCAGCCGGGACGACGTTTCGTTCACGAAGAACTCGGCTGGAATTTTCGCTTCACCAATTTGCAGGCGGCACTCGGCGTCGCACAACTCGAACGGCTCGACGAATTCATTGGCATAAAAAAGCGCATGGGCGCGGAATACAGCAAGCGTCTTTCCAAACTGACACACGTTCAATTGCCGCTTGCGAAAACTGACTATGCCGAAAGCGTGTATTGGGTTTACGGCTTGGTATTGGGCCCCGAGATTTCTTTCGACGCTGAAGCAGCCATGCAGAAATTCGGTCAACAGAAAATCGGTACGCGTCCGTTCTTCTGGCCCATGCACGAACAACCTGTATTTAAAAAGATGGGATTGTTTGCTGGGGAACGCTATCCCGTCGCCGAGCGCATTGCGCGGCGCGGATTTTATTTGCCGAGCGGCCTCGCATTGACGGCGGAACAGCTCGAGCGGGTCGTCGACGTCGCGTTGCAGATTCTAGATATGTCAAATAAATAATCAAACGACCACCCGGTAATTTTTATGACGGTGTTTGGAAAATATTCGCGCTATTACGATCTGTTGTATCGCGACAAGAACTATGACGGCGAGGCGGCGTTCGTCGCCAAATTGGTCGAACGCTACAAGCCAGGCGCACGCAGTCTCATGGAGTTGGGCTGCGGCAGCGGCACGCATGCCGCCTGCTTCGCACACATGGGTTATTCCGTCGACGGCGTTGACCGCAGCCAGGACATGCTAGACGCGGCAGAAGCGCGGTGCAATAAACTACCGCCGGAAATTTCGCAGCGCTTGCGCTTTTCGCAAGGCGACGTACGCACCGTGCGTTTGGATAAAACTGTCGACTGCGTTCTCTCGCTGTTTCACGTCATCAGCTACATGCCGGACAATGCGGATATTCACGCTGCATTCACCAGCGCGCGGCAGCATCTGCAACCGGGTGGGATTTTCATATTCGATTGCTGGTACGGTCCCGCTGTGCTAACCGATCGTCCTGCAGTGCGCATCAAGCGCATGCAAGATGACGCTACGGAAGTAACACGCCTTGCGGAACCGGTATGGCATCCGAACGATTGCTGGGTGGATGTCAATTACAGCGTCTTCATCAGAGACCGTGCAACGGGCGCCGTCGATGAAGTGAAAGAGACACACCGCATGCGCTACCTATTCAGACCCGAACTCGAATTGTTCGCCGCCGCTACGGGCTTCCGCATCGAACACGCAGGCGAATGGATGACGGAACGTGCGCCGGATGCTTCGACCTGGGGAGTCTGCTTCGTCTTGCGCGCAATTTGACCGGTAGTCAGATAAAGCGCAGAAAGAAGTTATGTCATTTGATTAGGCAAACGCATCCCACATCAACAGAAATCCCGATAGGCCGAGCATAGCCGTAGCGATCACGTAGAAAATACGTTCGGGCATGACGCGTAATACGTGAAGGCCCAGCCATACGCCCAGCGGTGCGAGCGGCGACAGGACGACGGCCAGCTTGAGCGTCTCTTTCGAAAAAAGGCCCAGAACGACATAGGGCAGAATTTTGGCTGCGTTGACGACCCAAAAGAAAATTGCCGTTGTCGCGACGAAATTCTGTTTGGGTAATTTTCTTCCCAGAAGATAAACGAGAATGGGCGGTCCGCCCGCATGCGCCAACGTGCTGGTGAAACCGGATAGCGCCGACCATATGCCGCCAGCAACGTAGCCCGGCTCATGATTCATGCGCCAACGATCGCGCAGCTCGAATAGGCGATCAAGCATGAACAGCACGGCGATGGTGCCGATCACTCCCTTGACCATCTTGTCTGGCAGAACGCCCATTGCCAGCGCACCCAACGAAATTCCAACCAATCCACCTGGCAAGACGATGCGTAAATCGTGCGACGACCACTTGCCCCAGTAAGCGCGCACGCCGAACAGATCCATCACGCAGAGAATCGGCAGCATCACCGCTACAGCCAAGCCTGGCGGCATGAACAGAGCCATCATGGGCACACCAATGCCGCCGAGCGCGCCGCCAAAAGCTGATTTCGAGATGCCGGTAATGAGCACTGCGACTGCCGTAACGACCCAGCCAAACGTAGTCAAATGATCCATGGTTCTAGGATATGCCAAATGCAAGTTGTGTCGATTTAAAAAATAAGCGATTTAAACCGCGCCTATCGCGACAAATTCGCCGTTGAATATACCGGCCTGCTCGCTCTCGCAAAACAAGGTCGCGGCAATCGATATTCGCGCACGCTGCCGACGCCGCAATACGCTCAGAAATTTTGCCCAGGCAGCTTCATCGTCAATGGTGGAAGTGGCCGTAAAATCAGTGGCGATCGGCCGAATATATTCCATTGTATTGCGCTGTATCACGACGCGGCCGGCGATGCTCTCCGTCTGCATCCGAACATGCAACACTGCCCACGCAGCAAGAATGGCAACGGCGGAAGCGCTACCCCCAAAAACGGTATCGCGATGATTGATATTGGGCGCAAGCGGCGCGGCGAGGATTACGTTCGTTGCCGTCACGTCCGCAACCTCTACGCGCATGGCCCGTGAAAGTGGAATATGATCGTGCAGATAGTTCCGCAATGCGATGGCATTCATTAGGTATGCTGTCTCGAATCAAAAACATTTCTACGTCACGAACTTATCAGTCCGATTGACCGACTTACGATAGCAGCTTTGGAGTTTTCGCATGAAAACACGCATCTCGATTTTTGTCACATTTCTGATGCTCTGCGCATGCAACAAGGTTACGGCCGAGAACTATGACAAGCTCAAGACCGGCATGAGCTACGAGGAAGTGCGCACGTTGTTGGGCAAGCCCGATGAATGTAGCGACGCGGTCGTTTTGAAAAGCTGTCGTTGGGGCAATGTGCAAAGTCATATCAACGTGAACTTCGTCGGCGATAAAGCCGTCGTGTTCACTGCGGAGAATCTGCACTGATCGACGCGCAGATTTCGCGGGGCAATTGATCGTACGGATTGTCGATCAATGAGCCCGAGCGGGTGTCATGTCGCGCAGATTTTTTTTTGTCTCGTCGCGCTCGGCCGCATCCATACCATCGAACGCACTGGCGCGAAAATCGCTGTCGTTCCAATAAGTGCGCAACAACTGATTGACGTGATCGATGAATTTGCGTCCCCACGCGTCGCGCGGCGCCACGATATAAACAGGCACGTAATGCGACTGGCCTTCGATGGGCAGCGACGCGACATCGACACCTTCCTTGGCGTACGTCGCGGCGAACAGCTTGTATTCGGAGCCAAAGACAATGGAATAATCGATGCGATTCAATAGCATCATGCGGATTAAACCTTCGGCGAGATTTTGCGC
>DASUGV010000011.1:0-5645 GCA_036273835.1 Rhodocyclaceae bacterium | reverse complement strand
CGCCGCTTTACGCCAGGATCTGGAGCAGGCGCAAAAGAAACTATCCGACTATCAAAGCCAGCATGGCATCACGGTCTCGGATGAGCGGATCGATGTCGAGAATGCGCGTTTGAACGATCTGTCGACGCAATTGGTGAATGTGCAAGGCCAGCGCGCGGAGACTCAGTCTCATCAAAGTTTGGCGGGCACGACGCGCGACAGCATGCCGGAGGTATTGCAGAGCACCTTGATATCCAATCTCAAGGATGAGCTTGCGAAACTCGAGGGGCGCCGCGAAGAAGCGTCGGGCCGGCTCGGTAGGAACCATCCGCAGATACAGCAGATGGACAACGAGATCGCCTCGCTGCGCGACCGCATCGCGCTTGAAACCAATCGCGTAGCAAGCTCGATCGATGCCAGCAATCGCGCGAACATTCAACGCGAAGGGCAGGCACGCGGCGCGTTCGAGGCGCAGCGGCAACGTGTGCTGGCGCTCAAGCGGGCGCGCGACGAAGTCGGCGTTTTGCAAAATGATGTGCGGTCCGCGCAACACAATCTGGATCTCGTATCGCAGCATCTGGCTCAAAGCAGTCTGGAAAGCCAGACACAGCAAACCAATGCGTACGTCTTGAATCGCGCTGTCATACCGGTTGCGGCGGCGAGTCCGAGGCGAACCATGAACGCAGTGCTCGGCCTCGTGCTGGGCGCATTATTCGGCATCGGCGCGGCTTTGCTTTTCGAACTCCCCAATCGTCGCGTTCGTGGCGCCCGCGATCTGGCAAACGTGGTCGGTTTGCCCGTATTGGTCGTGCTGGGCGCGGACAAATCGCTGGTACGCCTGCCGAGACAGGAACCTCGTCTGCTACCGGGGCCGGTGTAAATAATATCCAAATGTCATTATCAGAAATCAATCGGACAATTTCAGTCATGCCGCAAAGAAATGGAGCGCACTCATGGACATGAGACGGCCTTTGATAACACCGGGGCCTGCGAGCGGTGTCAACCGTTCGATTGGCGGAATTCTTGTCGACGCGGGCAGGCTTCGCGTCGATGCGGTGGACACCGTGGTGCAAGCGCAAAAAAAAACCGGCCTGCGCTTCGGCGAAACCGCGCTGAAACTCAAACTGATTCAACCGCAGGACGTGCTATATGCGCTGTCCCGGCAGTTCGATTACACCTATCTGCAGCCGGATGACGTCAGTGTCAGCCCGGAAGTCGTCGCTGCGTATCGTCCTACGGCGCCCATCGTCGAGCAGCTTCGCGCATTGCGCGCGCGCCTCGTGTTGCGCTGGCTGGGCAATTCCAATGCAAGCAGCGGGAAAATCATCGCAGTGACCAGCGTCGCGCGCGGCGAAGGCCGCAGCTTCATTGCGGCCAACCTTGCAGTCGTTTTTTCGCAACTCGGCGAGCGTACCTTGTTGATCGATACGGATTTGCGCAATCCAGTTCAGCATAAGCTTTTCAAGCTCGGCAATCGCGCGGGCCTGTCGTCTTTTCTCGTCGGTCACACAACAGGCGAGGCGATGGTTCGTATTCCCGGTTTGCCCAATTTGTCGGTGCTGCCGGCGGGGCATGTGCCGCCCAATCCGCAAGAACTCTTGGGACGTCTTACATTTTCAAACCAGCTCTCCAGAGCGGCGGAATTGTTCGACGTCATCATTCTCGACACGCCGGCATCCAGCATTGGAGCCGATGCCGAGATCGTTGCGGCCCATGCGGGCGCGGCCGTTCTGGTTGCGCGCAATAACGCGACACGCGCCGCGGAAATCGAAGCGTTGAACGTTTCGCTTACCGAAGCGGGCACTGAAATGCTCGGCGCGATTCTCAACGACTTTTGATAACGGCCCCTACCGTTATGAAAATGCCGGCGACTGATTCTCTTCCTCACCCTTACCGATATCAGTTCGCCGATAACGCCAAGGCGCTGGGCATCTTGCTTGTCGTGCTCGGTCACGCGCGCGGAATTTCCGCCTGGATGGTGGACCTCATATTCAGTTTTCATATTCCGCTATTTTTCTTTCTGTCCGGTTTTCTTCTCAAGCCCGACAGGTTGGCTGAATCGATGGCCGGTTGCTGGCGAAGGGTTGCCAAGAATTTACTCATTCCCTATCTGGTTTTTTTTGCCATCGCCTACGTTTACTGGCTTGCAACACGTCACATTGGCATCAAAGCCGCGCTCTTCGGAGATCTGCATTGGTTCGATCCGCTGATGGGCCTCGTCACGGGAATCGGTAGCAAGCTCTACATCGATACGCCGCTGTGGTTTTTTCCTTGTCTGATTTCGACTGTGCTGATCTATCACCTGGCAAGGCACTTCATCGATAGCGGCAGCGCGCTGTTTTTTTTCAATATGACGGCGCTGCTGGCGATCATCCTGTCGCCGCTCGTGGACGATAGATTGCCCTGGGGGCTGGACAACATGTGGGTGGCGTTGGCGTTCTACGCCGTCGGGCAAGCATGCCGCGAAAAGTGGTATGAAGTTCAGCGCTGGTTTCAACTGAGCACGCGCGTGAAATTGCTCTCCATGCTGGCGGTAGCCGTAGCGTGGAGCGTTCTGGCCCTTTTCAATGGCCGCGTCGATTTGAACAGCATGCAATTCGGCAAGGAGATCTTGCTGTACTTGCCAATCGCCTATGCGGGCACAGCCGGCCTTTTGATGCTTTCCTCGCTGCTGCCCGCGACGCGCGCTTTACGCTGGATTTCGGATAATGCGCTCGTCATTTTCCCGTTGCACATGCTGGTGTTCAGCGTAGCGCGTGGCGGCTTGGTGACACTCAAGATCGTCGCCGCGGACTATCACTACACGATCGTATGGGCACTTGCGCTGACTGCCCTGGCAATCCTCGTCGCGGTGCCTGCCGCTCGCGTCATGCGGATATTGCTGCCGGGCACCTTCATACGAAGAGCGGGTGCCTGATATGGAGACCAGTGCAATCTATCCTGCCGCGCCGGCTGCGCACGTGAGCGATCTTCCGGCCAATCGTCTCGTGACGGGAATACTCATCGCTAGCACGGCCTACCAGGCGGTTCTATGCCTTATTCATACCCATTTTTTCCCGGCATCCCCGGCTCTTGTCGGGCTGGCCGAATTGAGCATATACCTCGCATGCGTTCCGCTGCTGCTCAGGCAATTCCCGCCAGGCGTGCTCGCCACCATCGTTGCCATTGGCGCGAGCATTACCTTGATGACCTTGCTGCGCAATGCAGTTGACCTCAAACCATTGCGCGATCTGGCCATTCCGGTGCTGTTCTACTGGCTGGGAAGAAATGCCGGAAGCATTGACTTGGCCGACCGCATCCTGAAGCAAATTGTTTTGCTGGTACTCGTGGCCGGATTATTCGAGTTGCTTCTACCGAATGTTTTTACGCAAATCTTCAACATCTTTTCTTACTACGTCAGCCAAGGCGGCATCACCGTCGATACCAATTTCATTTCGGATAGCCGGTTGCAGCTCAACGGCTTGCGGCCCGAAGGAATAGGGCGAACGATTCTGCCAGTGCTGTTTGGCAGCCATCGCATTTCCTCGATATTTCTGGAACCCGTATCGTTGGGAAATTTTGCGGTGATCACGGCGGCGTGGGGATTTGCAAAACCGCGCGAAGAAATAAGGACTGCGCTATTTTTCATAGTGTCCGCCGCGGTGCTGATTGCACTGAGTGATTCGCGATACGGCCTTCTCATGTTCGGCCTGCTGTTCGCGCTCAGGTTGTCGATGGTGGATCGCTTGCCCGGGTTGGCGATTCTGTTTCCGTTCATGAGCATTCTTTTTCTGCTCGCACTTGCCGTCCTGCAACCCGATGTCGTCGGCGACAACATTGTCGGCCGGTTGACGACGTCGGGCAGGGCGCTGACAGGTTTCGACATGCCGATGATTCTTGGCATCACCGGATCGAACATCAACTTCGGCGACATGGGGTATGCCTATGTCCTGACACGTTTTGGCCTGTTTCTGGCGCTCTATCTGTGGCTCTCGCTGTGGCTAATTCCCGTGTCGAACAGCACCGGCACGCGCTTTCGTGTTTATCTGGCGCTTTATATCGCGCTGATTCTATGCGTCAGCGGCACGTCCTTGTTCGCGCTCAAGACAGCGGGCCTTGCGTGGTTTCTTTTGGGAACAGTGGCCGATCGCATGCCGCGGCTGCAGCCGGCAAAGTTGCTGCGCAAGCCTATCGGCCGGCAATACGCGCAGGCATGACCATGAAAGTGATTCATCTCGTTCGCCAGTATTTTCCGTCCATTGGAGGCATGGAGGATGTGGTTCATAACGTCACGCAATATCAGCGCTCGCATGGCCATGACGTTAGCATCGTCACGCTCGATCGCCTGTTCCGAAATTCGCCCGCGAAACTCGAACGTCATGAGACGATTCACGGCGTTCCCGTGACGCGCCTGCCATTCAGCGGATCTAGCCGGTACGCGCTGTGTCCGACGGTGCTGTCTCATATTCGCGACGCCGACATCGTTCATGTGCATGGAATAGATTTTTTCTTCGACTATCTGGCCGCGACGCGTTTGATCCATGGCCGTGCGCTCGTTGCGTCGACGCATGGCGGTTTCTTCCATACCAACTTCGTGTCGGGCATCAAGCGCGCCTACTTCAACACCATCACGCGGCTGTCATCTTTGATTTATGACAGAATCATAGCGACGAGTAAAAACGACGGCGACATTTTCGGTAACATTCTCAAGCCTTCGCGACTGACCGTGATCGAAAATGGCGTGAATGTAAGGAAGTACAGCGACAAAGCGGCCAGGGCGCCGACACCGGTGCTGATTTACTTTGGACGCTGGTCTGCCAACAAGGGGCTTCAGGAAACGCTCGATTTCTTTCGTCGTCTGGTGGCGAAAGCGCCCGCGTGGCGGTTGATCGTCGCCGGTAGAGAATATGACTATGACCGCAACGCGCTGGCGGCGCTCGTCGAGCGATGCGGCGTGAGCGAAAAGGTTCGTTTGGCGCCGAATCCGAGCGACGAAGAATTGGCATCCCTGATTGGCGAGGCGAGCTATTTCATTTGCTTGTCGCGTCACGAAGGTTTTGGCATTGCGCCGATCGAAGCGATGAGCGCGGGACTGTATCCCGTATTGAGCGATATTCCGCCATTTCGGGCATTGGCCGAGCAGTCAGGCTTCGGCACGATCCTGCCAGGCGCGCTTCAGAATGACAATGACATCAATGCGCTGCTGAATGCGCACGCTGTCGACAATGGCAAACATGTTAGGCGGCGCGCCGATATGCAGACCTTCGCGCTTCGCTATGATTGGCAACGCGTCGCTGAACGTTATGTCGATGTATATGAGTCGCTGGCGAGGCACACATGAGAACGCTCGCCGTCCTGTTCCTGCGTCTTGCAAGCCTTGTTCTCTTCGCGACCGATGTGCGTGCTACTTGCATCGATGCGCCGGTTTTGACTGGCGTCAATCTGGCGGGAGCCGAATTCAATGCCGACAAATTGCCCGGCGTTCTCAACAAGGACTACGTTTATCCCAGCGCCGCAGACCTGCAATATTTCGCTTCGCTGGGTATCAACACCGTGCGCTTGCCGATTCTTTGGGAACGCGTTCAGCCGAAACTCGATTCACCGCTCGACGATGCGCAACTTGCGAGCATCGCCGCAACCATCGCGCTTGCGAAGCACTTGAATCTTTGCGTGATTCTCGATGTGCA
>DASUGV010000010.1:0-4524 GCA_036273835.1 Rhodocyclaceae bacterium | reverse complement strand
TGGGCTTGGCAGTACTGCACAGTCACTCAACCAAGGAGATGTACGCAGCGCCAATATTGTGCAAGTCGCCGATCGCACGCGAGTTGTGCTTAATCTCACTCGACCGCTTGCTTACGAAACAAAAGTCGATGGCCGCGACGTTCTGATCACGCTGGCGGCTGCTCCAGCCAAATCTGCCGAAGCGACCACCACGGCGCGTTTCGCCGAACAAAAGGGCGGCCCTGATCAACACAACATTCGCGACATTAACTTCCGCCGTGGTAAAGACGGCGAAGGACGCATTGTCGTCGACTTATCCGACGCCAATACCGGTATCGACATTCGTCAACAAGGCAGCGATCTTATTGTCGATTTCCTCAAAACTAACTTACCGGAAAATCTGCGTCGCAGATTGGATGTCACAGATTTCGCTACACCCGTGACAACAGTGGTTTCAACTCAACAGGGTAATTCAGTCCACATGGTTGTCAGCCCCAAGGGCTTGTGGGAACACAATGCTTATCAAAGCGACAATCAATTTGTGCTGGAAGTGAAACAAGTACAAGAGGATCCACGCAAGCTCGTGCAAGGCGGCGATAATCGTCAAAAATATGCTGGAGAAAAGCTCTCGCTTAATTTCCAGAACATCGACGTGCGCTCGGTATTGCAAGTCATCGCGGACTTTACCAATTTCAACATCATTACCAGTGACACCGTAACGGGCGCACTGACACTACGTTTGAAGGATGTGCCATGGGATCAGGCGCTGGACATCATTCTTCAGGCGAAAGGTCTCGACATGCGCAAGAATGGCAATGTCATTTGGATCGCGCCGCGTGATGAACTTGCAGCGCGTGAAAAACTTGAATTGGAGTCCAAGTCGCAAATTTCAGATCTTGAACCTTTGCGTACTGAAAGCTTCCAGATCAACTACCACAAAGCCAAAGCAATAAACGACTTTCTCACCAAAAAAGACAATACCATGTTGTCCAAGCGTGGCACGGTTGTTGCGGATGAACGATCCAACAAGCTGTTTGTTACAGATGTACCTGAGCGTCTTGAAGAATTGCGCCGCTTGATCGGAGAAATTGACGTACCAGTACGCCAAGTACTCATTGAGGCGCAAATTGTAGAAGCCTCTGACACTTTCAGTCGCAATCTCGGTGCACGATTGGGATACCACAACGAAGGGAGTATTAACGGAACCGGACGCGCAACGATAGGCGGCGGCTTGGCGGATACTGGATTTCATTCTGGCCAAACTACGACCACACCAGACTTCCTGAGAGATTCAACTTTTTTTGACAACCCAGCGTCAAGTATTGCAGGTGCGAATCCCGGTGCGCTGTCCTTCGTTTTGTGGAACGCAGCGGCAACTAGATTTCTTAATCTGGAAGTCTCTGCGTTGGAACAAGATGGCAAAGGTAAGATCGTTTCTCGACCGCGCGTCATGACAGCCGATCAAGTCGAAGCCATTATCGAACAAGGTGTTGAGCTTCCTTATCAAGTAGCAACGAGTTCTGGTGCGACAAGTATTTCGTTCCGCAAAGCAAATCTTTCACTTAAAGTGCAACCTCAAATTACGCCAGATGGGCGAGTGTTTTTGATGCTTGATGTAAACAAAGATTCACCCAATACACTTATCTCCACCGGTGCCGGTATAGCAATCGATACGAAGCACGTTCAAACCCAAGTGTTAGTGGACAACGGCGGCACGGTGGTAATTGGCGGTATTTATCAACAGACTCTTAGCAATATTACTAGCAAGATACCGCTACTAGGTGACATTCCTTATCTCGGTGCCTTGTTTAGAGAAAGCACGCGGACTGATGATAAGACCGAATTACTCATATTCATTACGCCCCGCATTATCAGTGAGCAGGCGTTAGGGCGCTGAATGTAAAGCGTTTGAAAAGAAAAGGCCGGCTTTCAAGTCGGCCTTTTGTTTTATAGCTGTAATTTCTTTGCCACTGCTAAAATCCGCAGGTGAGCTTACAACGGAATAATCTCTATCTCATCGGCCTGATGGGCTCTGGCAAGACGACCATTGGGCGTATGCTGGCGCGTCGCTTGGGGCGGCGTTTTCTCGATTCGGATCACGAGATCGAACATCGTACTGGTGTGAAGATTCCCGTCATATTCGAACTTGAAGGCGAGGCCGGATTCAGGCGCCGCGAAGCACAGACGATCGCGGATATCTCCCAGGAAAATGACATTGTCCTGGCAACGGGCGGCGGCGTAGTGCTGGATCCGACAAATCGAAAATTGTTGTCGGAAACCGGCTGGGTGGTGTATTTGGATGTACCGACCCATGTGTTATTCGAACGTACTCGCCACGATACCAATCGGCCATTGCTGAAGGTGGCCAATCCACAGGGCAAGCTCAATGCATTGCGTGCCGAGCGTGATCCGCTTTATCGTGAAATTGCAGACATCGTGATTGATGGTTCGCGCAGCAATTCGAATGCCGCCGTCATGAAGATTCTAAAAGAATGGAAAATATACGGGATGGGTAATACGCCACATAAGCTCGATGTAGCATTGGGAGAGCGCACCTACCCGATACATATCGGCCGTGGCTTGCTCTCGCAAACCGACTTGATCTTGCCACGCTTGAAAGGCAAGCGCGTTGCTGTGGTAAGCAATACCGTGGTCGCGCCACTTTACATGACATCCTTTTGCGAAGAGCTGCGCAAGGCTGGCGTGACAGTCACCGAAATCGTTTTGCCGGATGGTGAAGAATTCAAGAACTGGGAGACCCTAAATCGCATATTCGATGAGTTGTTGTCCAATCGCTGTGAGCGCTCAACGACGATTATTGCTTTGGGTGGTGGTGTAATTGGCGACATGGCGGGCTTTGCCGCTGCAACTTACCAGCGTGGTGTGCCTTTCATACAAGTGCCGACGACTTTGTTGTCGCAAGTGGACTCTTCCGTCGGCGGCAAGACAGCAATCAATCACCCGTTAGGCAAAAATATGTTGGGTGCATTTTATCAGCCGCAACTAGTGCTGATCGATATCGACACTCTAAAGACTTTACCGGATCGAGAACTCAAGGCAGGTTTGGCAGAAGTCATCAAATATGGTTTGCTACGTGATCGGCCCTTCCTCGAATGGATAGAGGCCAATCTCGACAAATTGCTTGCACGCGATGCGGATGCGTTGATAACAGCCGTTGAGAGAAGTTGCCAGATCAAGGCACAGATCGTTGCAGCAGACGAAACCGAACAAGGCGAGCGCGCGTTGCTAAATCTCGGCCATACTTTTGGTCATGCAATCGAAACGGGCTTGGGATATGGTGTTTGGCTGCACGGCGAAGCGGTCGCCGCAGGATCGATGATGGCGGCTGATCTTTCCGCCAGACTCGGTATGATCACCGCAGCCGATGTGGCGCGTGTGCGTACGATATTCGAGCGCGCCGGATTGCCGACAATAGGTCCTGCACTTGGCATCGCGCGGTACCTTGAATTAATGCACCATGATAAAAAAGTGGCGGATGGCAAGTTGCGCCTCATTCTGCTCAAACAGATCGGCACAGCAATCGTACGTGACGACGTGCCGCTTAAAGATCTCGAAGCGGCCATTACCGCTTGTGTCGAGCATTGACGATTCCGATGAGTAATTCGCAACTTGCTTCTTATGCAGTGAGTGAGGTCAACAGCCGAGGCCGCCAGCTCGCTGAGCCAGCGCCAAGCGCGCGCAGTGAGTTTCAGCGCGACCGCGATCGCATCGTTCATTCCACGGCCTTCAGGCGTCTCGAATACAAAACCCAAGTTTTCGTGAATCACGAAGGCGATCTGTTTCGCACCCGGCTGACTCACAGCATCGAAGTTGCACAAATTGCGCGTTCGCTCGCGCGCGCGCTAAATTTGAATGAAGATCTGGTCGAGACCATTTCGCTTGCCCACGATCTAGGACACACACCATTTGGGCATGCCGGGCAAGATGCGCTCAACGATTGCATGAAAGATTACGGGGGCTTCGAGCACAATCTGCAATCCTTGCGCACCGTCGATTTATTAGAAGAGCGTTATGCTCAATTCGACGGGTTGAATCTGATGTACGAAACGCGCGAAGGCATCCTCAAACATTGTTCGATCAAGAATGCTCAAAATTTAGGTGAAGTTGGGCGTCGCTTTATCGACAAGACCCAGCCATCGCTTGAAGCACAGCTTTGTAATCTTGCCGATGAGATTGCCTACAATAACCATGACGTTGACGACGGTTTGCGCTCGGGACTCATAACGCTGGAGCAACTTGAGAAAACCGATGTATTCGCGCGTCATAGCGCTGTCGTGCGCAAGGAGTATTCGGACATCGCGGAACGCCGGCTGATTCACGAAACGATACGTCGAATGATCAACGCGCTCGCGTTGGATTTGATTGCCGAAACCCAGCGCAACATCCGGAACGCAAATGTCGAGACACTAGCGGATGTACATTCATCCCAACCGTTGGCGGCATTCAGTAATTCGATGCGGAGCGAGCAACTACAACTCAAGCAATTTCTACGCGAAAATCTTTATTGGCACTATCAAGTATTAC
>DASUGV010000009.1:0-3399 GCA_036273835.1 Rhodocyclaceae bacterium | reverse complement strand
GCTATCGGCATTGGCGAGATTGCTGGCCGTGGTATTCAAGCGCACCGCCTGAGCATTGAGCGCCGACCCTGCAATCTGGAAAACTTTGAGCAAACTCATGTCATGACTCCTGCTGCGTCACTTCCGCTATTGACCCGTTATGGCTGTCTGCATGGTCTTGAGCAAACCATTTATGAAAGTCAGGCTCGCCTCGTAGTGCGTGGCGTTTTCCGTGAAGGAGGCACGCTCCACGTCCATGTTGACCGTGTTGCCATCCACGCTCGATTGTTCTTCGGTCCGATACATGACGTTGGCATCATATGCGGCACCGGTGCCTGCCATATGGCCTTGCGACGTCGCCGCTAGCGCCAACGGTTGACCGCCGCCTTGCAGTGCGCCTTTCAGCGCGGAACCGAAATCGATATCGCGTGCTTTGTAATTCGGCGTGTCGGCGTTGGCGATATTGGACGCCAGTAATTCCTGGCGCTGCGCGCGCAGATCGATCGCAGTCGTGTGAAAGTGAAGCAAATTATCTAGTCTGTCCATGATGCGCTTGTCCTTAGTGCCCGCTGTCCTCGGTATCTATTCTCGGTAGCTATCGATTCAGTCGTCTCATTGCAGCTTCCATGCCAGCATCGTAATTGCACGTACGCACAAATCAGCCATCAGAAAAAGCGGCAAAATCATGACGAATCCCGGCAAGAGCGCGAATGCCTTCGATTGCAAGCGGCAATGTTTGCCGGTAGCGGCGCTTCCGAGCGTGACCGACGATGGTTCATCGTTACGCTGAATTACCGGCTTTTCGCTGCCCTGCTCGCCGTTTGCGCGCACACCGCACCACGGTTTAATCATGCTTACTCACACATATCTGAATGCCGATCGCTTCCATGCGTTCCATTGCGATGCTCCGTCTCTTGTTGTACTGCCTAATAGCAACTGGCAGTCGCGAGAGCATTGCACAAGAATATGCTAATAGCATTGAAAAAGCCGTCGAGCAGTTTTTGACGGCGCAAACGCAAAATGTCAGTGGCAAAGTCAGCATCAGCGTAGGAAAAATAGGAAGCAGCGCTCGTGCCGCGCAGTGCAAGCAATGGCAAGCCTTCTTACCAACGGGTGCTCGCGCATGGGGCCGCGTCACAGTCGGCGTGCGCTGTCAGGAGGGTGCAAACCTATCGTTATTCGTCGCCGCGTCCGTGAAAATAGAAGGTCGATATGTCGCGATGGCGCGTCCTGTATCCGGCGGTCAGATTTTGACTGCCGCGGATCTCACGCTGATCGATGGCGAGTTGACTGCGCATCCATTGGATCTCGTTACGCAGATGGATCAGGCGATCGGGCAAACCGCCCGCCAAGCGCTGTCGCCCAATCAGCCGCTGCGTGCCGTACAGTTGAAAGCGGAAACGACAGTACAAGCAGGAGAAACTGTCAAAGTCATCTCACGCGGCGCAAGTTTTGCCGTCGCAAATGAAGGCCGTGCGCTCAACTCGGCCGAGCGCGGACAACTCGTTCGCGTACGCCTCGACAACAATCAAATCGTCAGCGGCATCGCCCGCGAGACGGGCACGGTAGAAGTCGTCACCCAGTAAGTAGTAGAGTGCCTCGCGCACATGCGCCAACTTGGCTAGCAAGTGAGATGAGAGGGTGAGGCGTCTTGAAAATCGTTGACTCAAATTATGGCTCGGACCAAACCGGTTTGATTTGCGGCTATCTGTTTTCGCCGGGCGGAACGGGCTGGTCGATCGGTTCGCAAGAAGCGGAAGTGTGGCTGGCGAATCAGCAGACGGATGACAAGCAATTCATTTGGCCGCATTTCAACTCGACCAATACTGCTTCCGAAAAATGGCTCAGAGCGCATCTGGGATTAGTTATCAATGACATCACTGCGCTCGTCGAACGACTCAAGCTGTTGCAAGAGGAAATTGCGGCGTTGATCAACGGCAGAACAACCACAGCTTGTTTGTGCTAACCATCGTGACTATGCTGGCTTTGCCGATCAACATCATTGCGGGGCTCGGCATGAATGCTAGATGTGCACCGTCATTTCGCCCGCCAATGACGTTTGCATGAGCGTTTCCGTTTCCCATAACGGCAAGTCGAGCGCTGTCAGAAAAACAAGCTTGGCAAATGCAGCGGCGGGAGTGAGGTCGTAGCCGCTGATCGCACCCGCTTGCCGCAAACTGGCTCCCGTCTGATAGGCGTCAAGATGCACGCTGCCGCGATGCACTTGAGTGATATCGACCAGCACTATGCCATTGCGATGTGCATTCTTGAGTACGGTAAGGAAATCATCTGCATTCGGCGCGTTGCCTTTGCCAAACGCCGCCAAAACCAATCCGGCAAGCTTGGTGCCATGCTGGCTCAGCACCGCTTTCAGAAAACCTGCCGACACGCCGGGAAATACAAATAGCATATTGACCGAACGTATTGATAGGCCGGCCAAAATTTTCCTGAGTTGCATGCCCGCCTCTGTTCGTACCAGCGGATTGGCCAGGGAGGTCTGTGGATTGGGTGCCGGCAACAACAAGGATTTATCGATGGAGATATCCGCGCCTAGGCGTGCCAACGCGGAGAAATTGGGCGAACCGAATGCGGCGAATTCATCGGCGTCGATCTTCATCGTGCGATTGCCGCGCAATAAGACGTCATCGAAAAAAACGCACACCTCGTTGATCTGCTGCGTGCCCGCAATGGTTACGGCAGAAGCCAGATTACGCAGCGCATCGCTGCGCGGCACGCCGAGCGGCAATTGCGAGCCGGTGAGAAGGACGGGTTTAGACAAGCCTTGCAAAAAAAATGACAAGGCCGACGCGGTCCACGCCAGGGTATCCGTGCCATGTAAAACGACAAAGCCATCGTAGCGGTCATACACTTCCAGAACTGATTGCGCGATGCGCACCCAATGCGCCGGTGTGATGTTGGCGCTATCCAGCGGTGCGTCGTACCAGTCGATCACGTAATCAATGCTCGGGAAACCATTCAGATGGTGATCCGCGAAACCCGGCATCGACAGTATCAATTGTGCAAACTGCGGCCCAGGCATGGGCGCGAGCGGCGCGCCTTCACAGCCGATGGTGCCGCCTGTATACAACACATAAACCTTGCTCATCCTTGCCCTCCGCTACAAGAATCCGTTTTCTTGTGGATGTTGACACAAAGCTGTTGCCGAACGCATCGAAATAATTGTTTCTTCTTGTCCGCCGCAGGCCGAAAATCACAGGAAAATTTCGTGCAAAGATGGGTTAGGGCTCGTGGGCTTGTCCTTTCATGGCTGCCGTCGATCGCTCGCGCATGTGATGACTCAAGTATTCAAGCGATATGACCGTTGCCATCCTTATAAAGGCGGGCGAAAGAGAAGCTGATGCGTTAAGTCGGAAAAACGCTAAAGTTGCTTTTATTGCTGCCGATAAGCCTGATGTGACG
>DASUGV010000008.1:0-4547 GCA_036273835.1 Rhodocyclaceae bacterium | reverse complement strand
TAGGAACGGGCGGGCGACAGCGGCGTTTCGGAGAGCCAGCACAGCATGGCGTCCAGCTCTTTGCGTGTTGCAGGCTGCTCCGCCGTTTTGACGATCATGTCGCCACGCGAGATATCGACTTCGTCTTCTAGCAGTAAGGTGATCGATTGCTCTGTCAGGCCGACCGCGATGGGCTCTCCGCCGAGATGTACCGCTTTGACACGGCTCGTGCGGCCCGAAGGCAGCACTGTGACGTCCTCGCCGGGCGAGATGGAGCCCGATGCGATCATGCCCATGAAACCGCGATAGTCGTGAAGTGCAGGATCATCCGAAGCTTGGGGGCGGCAGACATATTGCACCGGAAGCCGGAAAGGTTCCGCATGTTCGGTGTGCGCTGCAGGTGCTAGTTCAAGAACATCTAACAGCGTCGGGCCTTTGTACCAGGTCATCACTTCCGAGCGGTCGACGATGTTGTCGCCATTGAGTGCGGACATGGGAATGAAGCGCAGATCGCCGCCCGTGGCGATCAGGCCCATCTTCTCGGCGAAGGCGCGATATTCGATACAGATGCGTTCGAAGGTAGCCTGATCGTAGTCGACCAGATCCATCTTGTTCACAGCCACCACCAGATGCGGAATGCCGACCAGATGTGCAAGATAACTATGACGCCGGGTTTGCGTCAGTACGCCCTTGCGTGCGTCGATGAGGATGATCGCAAGGTTTGCAGTTGAGGCGGCTGTCACCATGTTGCGCGTGTACTGTTCATGGCCCGGTGCATCGGCAATGATGTATTTGCGCGAACCGGTGCTGAAGTAGCGGTAGGCGACGTCGATCGTAATGCCCTGTTCGCGTTCGGCTTGCAAGCCATCGGTCAGTAGCGACAGATCGACGGCCTCCATGCCGCGCTTTTTCGATGTGCGCTCGATGGCGGAAAGCGTATCGGCAAGAATCGTCTTGGTGTCGAACAGCAGTCGCCCGATCAGCGTACTCTTGCCGTCGTCAACGCTGCCGCACGTCATGAAACGCAGCAGCGTCGAGCTCATTCCATTGTCATTAAATCTTTCGTTGGCAGACATCAGAAGTACCCCTCTTTTTTCCGTTGCTCCATCGATGCATCGGAAGTTTGATCGTCGAGTCGTGTGGCGCCGCGTTCCGTGATGGTGGTCGTGGCGGTTTCCAGCACGATCTTGCTGACCGTATCGGCATCAGACTCGACCGGTGCGGTGCACGTGATATCGCCAACCGTGCGGAAGCGCACCATCAACTGAATCACTTCTTCACCGGGCTTTGGTGGTGTCACCGCCGTAACGGGCACGATCGCGCCGCCTTGGATGCTGCCGCGGCGCACGACTGGGCGGGTGTGTGCGAAATAGATGCTGGGCAACTCGAGCTTCTCGCGCTCGATGTACTGCCACACGTCCATCTCCGTCCAGTTGCTGATCGGGAAAGCGCGGATGTTCTCGCCCTTGTGCGTGCGTGCGTTGTACAGATTCCACAATTCGGGGCGCTGATTTTTTGGATCCCATTGGCCGAATTCATCGCGGAAACTCATCACACGTTCCTTGGCGCGCGCCTTCTCCTCATCGCGCCGTGCGCCACCAATGCAACAGTCGAATTCGAATTCGGCGATGGCTTCCAGCAGCGTGACCGACTGATGTTTATTGCGCGGCTCGTCCGGATTTTTCAACACGATCGTGCCGCGCTTCATCGAATCTTCGAGCGAGCGGACAATGAGCCGTTCACCTAGCTCCGCAGCCCGCTTGTCGCGAAATTCTATGACCTCAGCATAATTGTGGCCAGTGTCGATATGCATCAGCGGAAATGGAAATTTGCCTGGACGGAAAGCCTTTTCGGCAATCCGCAGCAGACAGACCGAATCCTTGCCGCCGGAAAATAGCAGAACGGGGCGCTCGCACTGTCCCGCCACCTCGCGCATGATATGAATGGCCTCTGCTTCAAGCCAGTCCAGGTGAGAGAGCGTTTGTTTGATTTGCACTGTCATAAAATCCACCACAAAGGCAAAGGAACCTGCAAGAACTACTATTCAAGATCAGTTGCTCGATACGCTTTATCGTCATGTCAAGGGAAAACTGGATGGTCTTGCGGCCCCGTGTTGCGACTCTATTTCTTTACATGAAGGCCACATTCTTTCAAGGCTGGATCTTCCCACCACCAGCGCCCGGCACGAACGTCTTCGCCCACCGCTATCGCGCGAGTGCAGGGCGCGCAGCCGATGCTGGGATAGAACTGATCGTGCAACGCGTTGTACGGTACTTCATGGATGCGAATGTATGCCCATACTTCCGCTTCCGACCAGCCGACGAGCGGATTGTATTTTTCCAGCTTGTTGCTTTCGTCATATTGACGTAAAGGCAACTCGACGCGAGTAGCCGATTGTCCAGCGCGCATGCCTGTGATCCACGCTTTTTTTTCAGCCAGCGCACGCTGCAATGGTTCCACTTTGCGCATATGACAGCAGGCTTTGCGCAGATCTACCGACTCGTAGAAAGCGTTGATGCCATGCGTATTGACGTATTCTTCCACCGTCTCGTTCTTGGGGAAGTAAACTTTGATGCGTGTCGCATATTTTGCTTCCACTTCGGCCATCAGCGTGTAGGTTTCGGCAGGCAGCCGGCCTGTGTCGAGGGAGAACATTTCTATCGGTAGCTGCTCACGGAGAATAATATCGGCAAGCACCATATCTTCCGCGCCGAAGCTGTTGGCGAAGGCAACATCGTGAAATTCCGCGATGGCCGCACGCAAGAGCTCAAGAACCTGAGCGTGCTTGGTCGCGACAGTAGTGCGAACCGCATCCGTCAACGCCGGATGGGTGGCCGGATTCGCTGCTCTAGGTTTAAGGAAGGAGACGGTTTGGTCCATTTAATTTATGACAAATAGATTCATTCAGGCGCGTACATGACGACGCCATAGTGGCTGAGTAATGTCCACCGCGCCTTGATAGGGTTCCGAGAAATCCTGCAACGACGGCAACGCATCCTCCGCGGAACGATCGGCACGAATCTGGTAGGCGTTGAATCCACAGCGTTTCATCAGGAATAGTTGATCGCGCAACACATCGCCGAAAGCGCGTAATTCGTTCTTGTAGCCGTAACGCAAACGCAGCATCGTTGCGATGGAATAACCCCGGCCATCGGCGAAACGCTCGAAATGCACCGCGATGATTTTGAAGATGTTTACGTCAGGTGTGTCTGCGATCAACGATTCGATCAGTTCGTGCGTTTCCAGCCACACGCCAAGTTCGCCCGCGGCGACACGTGCCGCGAATTCGTTTTTGCGCGCCAACCATATCGATAGGGGCACGATAACTTTTCCCGCCGGAATTTCGGTGCTCGCGATTTGCTCGTCCGTAGCGGATGCCGCACCGGTGAGCTTGAACACGACCACTTTGCCGGCTTGCTTTTTGATTGTCTCTTCTATAGCTGGGAGACGTATGAGTTGCCAGTCGTCTTCGGCAATGGCGTTGCCTCGAATGAAGTTAGACATTTGCAACCTCCCGCTTTGCCGGCTGGCGAGTGGCATAGACGCGCTCTTTGAATGGCGGAACGCCAATGCGGCGAACCACGTCGATAAAGCGCTCGCCTTCGTAGCGATTCTCGATATATACGTCAATCAAGTCACCTACCACGCCCGGTACATCGTCCGCAGCAAACGACGGGCCAATTACAGTGCCGAGGCTGGCATCGCTTCCTTGTTTTCCGCCAATGGATACCTGATACCACTCCTGGCTGTCCTTATCGACACCAAGAATGCCGATGTGACCAATGTGATGATGACCACAGGCATTCATGCAGCCCGAGATATTGAGTTCGATTTCACCGATGTCATGCAGATAATCGAGGTCGTCGAACTTGCGTTGAATTGCTTCGGCGATGGGTATGCTTTTGGCATTGGCGAGCGAGCAGAAGTCGCCGCCGGGGCAGCAGATGATGTCGGTCAGCAGTCCGATGTTCGGCGTCGCCAAGCCTGCCGCACGCGCCGTGCGCCAGACTTCGTACAAATTGCCTACCTTGATGTCCGCAAGGATCAAGTTCTGCTCGTGCGTCACGCGGAGCTCGCCAAAACTATATTGATCGGCAAGATTGGCGATGATTTCCATTTGCTCGGCCGAAGCGTTTCCCGGTGCAATGCCGGTGGGTTTGAGCGACAGAGTGATGGCGCGATAACCCGGCACTTTATGATCATGGACACAGCGCTTCACCCAGCTGGCAAAGGCTTTGTCGGACGCTAGCTTGGCAGCGAATTCAACATCGGCGTCAGGCAGTTTTTCGTAAGCCGGCGGAGCAAAATGCTTGGCGACGCGATCGAATTCGGCTTGTGTAATGGTGTTCGGACTATCCTTTATTTGTGCCCATTCTTCTTCGACCTGACGCGCATACTCTTCGGCGCCAAGCGCTTTGACGAGAATCTTGATGCGCGCCTTGAAGGAATTGTCGCGGCGCCCGTAACGGTTATAGATGCGTACGATGGCTTCGCAATAGGTGAGCACATGTTGCCATGGCAGATGTTCGCGCATCACCGAACCGAGAATGGGCGTGCGGCCCAAACCG
>DASUGV010000007.1:0-13270 GCA_036273835.1 Rhodocyclaceae bacterium | reverse complement strand
CAGAGTAGTCACATCGAAAATCTCTGGTTTGACGTTACATTCTGTGGCATGGCGGGGAATGGCGATGCAGGGCTGCATTTTTGCAGGTAACCTGTTTATCTTGGCGTCAGCCTAGCCGTGCGTTTTAGTCACGGAAAACGGCTTCCGTCAATGTTTCTGGCCGACAAATAAGGGGTGGGATTCGGCCGTATCTTCATGTCGTGCAGATAACGCTTGTGACAAGATTGAGTTAATCCATTTTTGCAGTGGTTGCGCCCGGAAAGATAATGGCTGAACACGGCTTCAGAAAAATCGCATCGCTTTTCAGGTTCGCGCCCACCAGGCAGTTCCTGTTGATTGCGGCATTTCTTGCGGCGGCCGTGCTATTTCTTCACGTCGCCGGTCGGGGCTCTGGATGGCCCGTCGTATTGATACAAGCGACGGTACTCGTGCTCTTGATTGGATCGCTGGTGCAGTCCGGCAGCCCAGTAGATGTCGATGATGCCACGTGGCTCGAACTGACGCTCGATGCGTCGCCGGCCGCTGTCCTGGTGCAGGATGCTGCGGGCAAGATCGTATTGGCGAATGCGGCTTTTGCGGAATTGATCGGCTGCGATATTGCGCGACTGTCCGGGCAGACCATTGCCGATGCTGTCAATGCCAATGTCATTCGCGCGGAGCTGGCCGAATACTTCGTGATGACGGATCGACCCGCCATGCAATGGATACAACGTGGGGCGCTATGGCTGGAGCGCGCAGGGCGCGAAACCGCTTACATTGAAATCAATCAGCGGGTGATATTCGGCAGACATGGGCAAACGTATTTTGCGACGTACTGCGATGATCTGACCGATCGGCAAAAACTCGCCGAGGAACGTGCCGAGCATAGCGAACGCGCGCGCGCTTTCCTGCAGCGTGTCATCGAAGTCATTCCGCAGCCGGTTTATGTCAAGGATACGCAAAGCCGCTATCTGATCGTCAATTCGGCATTCAGCAAGCAGCGCATGCTGGCCGCCGAACAATTCATCGGACGGTCTGCGCTCGAATTCTCAGGCAACGACGCGGAAATCGCGGCGAAAGTGATGGCCGAAGATCAGCGCGTACTTGCTGGCGAAAAAGTATTCAAGGAAGAATCCATCATCCACCGCGTAACCGGCGAAGTGCGCTATCGCATCATCACCAAAGGTACTTGCCTGGACGAGGAAGGTAATCCCGTTGTCATCGGTACCAATTTCGATACGACCGAGTGGCGTTTGGCTGAAAACAACTTGAAGTCGGCGCTTGCTACGCAGTCGCGCATGCGGGAGTTTCTGCAATCAGTTTTCGATGCCTTGCCCAATGCGCTTTTTGTCAAGGATGAACAGCATCACGTCATCATGACCAACCGCGCGCACGCGGCTTTTCTCGGCAAGGCGCCGGAAGATATCGTCGGCAAGACGTCAGCGGAACTCATCGACGCCGAACGGGCTGCGACTATCGACGCGTTTGATGACGAGGTGCTGCAGAGAAAGGTCGGCGAGGTGTTGCAGAAGGAAGTCGATTTTCTCGACCCGCAAGGTGTGTCAAAACCTTTCATCGTCCGCAAGGTGGTCAGTCAAAACGTCGAAGGGCAACGCGTCATTCTCACCATTCATGTCGACCTCAGCTCGTTGCGCCAAGCGGAGGCGCGCTGGCAATTCGCGCTGGAAGGCGCAGGCGACGGCGTGTGGGACTGGAATGTGAGAGAGGGGCGTGTCTTCTACTCGCCGCGCTGGAAAGCGATGCTCGGATATGACGAGACGGATATCGGCGACTCGATGCCCGATTGCTTGAACCTCGTGCATCCGGACGAAGCCGTATCGTCGAGAAGCGATCTGCAAGCTCACCTCGATGGCAAAACGCAAATCTATATCAGCGAGCACAGGATGCGCTGCAAGAATGGCGCCTATCGCTGGGTTCTCGATCGCGGCCGAGTGATCGAACGCGACGCTGAGGGCAAACCCGTGCGCGTGATCGGTACGCATACGGACATTACCGAGCGCAAGCGCTTCGAGGATGAATTACGGCGTCATCGCGACCGCTTGCAGGATCTGGTGCAGGAAAAAACGGTGGATGTAGTGCTCGCCAAGGAGACGGCGGAGCGCGCGAATGAAGCCAAGTCGCTATTCCTGGCGAATATGTCGCATGAATTAAGAACGCCGATGCATGCAATCTTGAGTTTCGCGCGGTTGGGAGAAAGCCGGGCGAAAGAATTGCCGCCGGAAAAACTGCAATCTTATTTCGAGCGTATACGTACGAGCGGCGATCGCCTGTTGCTGTTACTCAACGACTTGCTCGATTTGTCCAAGCTCGAAGCGGGCAATATGGTTATCGAGATGCGCCCGCTCGATTTGCAGGTGGTCATCGACGATGTCCTGCGTGAATATGACGCCTGGCTAAACGCGGGAAATTTGCGCGTCGTTCAGACGAGGACCGATTGCGACGGACTCGTTCTCGGCGATGTAACCCGGCTGGGACAAGTGGTGCGCAACCTGCTGTCGAATGCGATCAAATTTTCCCCCGCGGGCAGCCAGATCACGCTCGCCATGCAGGCCGCGACGCTCTCGAATGGACGGCGCGCGGCGGACGCGGGCGAATTGCAAGCGGTCGATCTTGCCGTGATCGATCAAGGTCCGGGCATTCCGAAGAATGAGGTCGACACTGTCTTCGATAAATTCGTGCAGAGTTCGGCAACGCGTACTGGGTCGGGTGGCACGGGACTGGGCCTGGCGATATGCCGTGAAATTGTCGTGGCACATCGCGGCCAGATTTTCGCGCGCAACCGCGATGACGGCGGCGCAGAACTGATCATGCGTATTCCAGCAGCATCCTCGCAAAGCGCGTTGGCCGCTGCCGATCAAGCCGAACGCGAAGATGCTTCTGCGCAGATGCGGGCGATGCGCTGAACGTCTTCTACAGCGAGTCCAGCTTTACCTCGTTGGTCAGAGCTTCTTTTCTTTCAAAAGCCGCGACATTTCCCAATGTCGTTTCCGCAATTGCATCCAATGCCTCGCGCGTAAGAAAACCTTGGTGCGAAGTGATCAGGACATTTGGAAAGGTCATCAAGCGCGCCAGCGTGTCGTCCTGCAAAGGACGGTCGGAGAGATCGTGGAAGAACA
The DNA here is from genome assembly GCA_036273835.1 of Rhodocyclaceae bacterium. Lineage (GTDB taxonomy): Bacteria > Pseudomonadota > Gammaproteobacteria > Burkholderiales > Rhodocyclaceae > DASUGV01. The sequence goes on along the minus strand of DASUGV010000007.1, from coordinate 10,154 downwards.
CTCCTTCTTCCATTTCATAGACGTCCAGCCCCACGCCGCCGACGTGTCCACTTTTGAGCGCCTCGATCAATGCGATGGCGTCGATGAGGCCACCGCGGCTGGTATTGACGATGATGACACCGCGCTTAGTTTTTCCCAGCGAGGCTGCGTCGATGATGTGATGGCTCTGTGCGGTGAGCGGCAGATGTAGGGAGATGATGTCCGACTCGGTCAGCAGGCGGTCGAGATCGACGTAGTCGAAACCAATTTCCGCTGCGAGCTTTGAATTTTCGTAAGGATCGTAGGCAACGACTTTGCAACCGAAACCTCTGGCGATACGAAGCGCGCACTGGCCGATGCGCCCTGCGCCAAGAGCACCATAGGTTTTGCCTTGAAGCGTGAACCCTTCGAGACCGTCGAGAGAAAAATTCTGTTCGCGCACCCGATTGAAGGCGCGGTGCGTCTTGCGGATCAGCGTAAGCAGCAGCGCAAAAGTGTGCTCGGCCACCGCGTCGGGCGAATAGGCGGGCACGCGGGCGATTTTCAATCCAAGCCGCTGCGCGGCGGCAATGTCGATGCCGTTGAAACCTGCTGCACGCAAGGCCACCATGCCGACGCCAAGTTCATGCAAACGTGTCAATACTTTTTCGTTCAGACTGCAATTGACGAAAGGACACACGGCATCGAAGCCTTGCGCGAGCTCGACGGTTTTTTCGTGCAGGCGCTCCTCGAAGAATTCGAGTTGATGACCGAAGCGCGCATTGGCTTCATTCAATGCGCGTTCGTCATAGTGATGCGTGTCGAAGACTGCGAGCCGCATAGCGTGTTCTCCGCTGATGTTCCCGCGTTATTGTGGCCTTACAATGGAACCCCGTGTCAGATTTCAGTGGGACAAATTTTCAATGCAAGCTTTTGGATTCGTCGGTTATTCGGGCGCCGGCAAGACGACGCTGATCGAACGCATGATTCCGCTGTTGACCGGCGAGGGGCTGCGCGTCTCACTCATCAAGCATGCTCATCATGGTTTTGATATCGACAAGCCGGGCAAGGATTCTTTCAGATTCCGCGAGGCGGGTGCCAGCGAAGTGTTGCTGACTGGGGCGCAGCGTTGGGCTTTGATGCATGAAATGCGCGGCGCGCCCGAGCCATCGTTGGCGCAACAGATGTCCTTGCTGTCACCATGCGACATCGTCCTGGTAGAAGGTTTCAAGTCGGCCGAATTGCCGAAGATCGAAGTGCATCGCCCGGTAACGGGGCAATCGATGATTTATACGCATTTTCCGAATGTGTTGGCGATTGCCAGCGATGCATCGCTGGATGTATCGCTGCCCGTGCTGGACTTGAACGATATCTCGGCTATCGTGCGCTTTGTGAAACGCCATATTGAATTGGAATAAATGCGATGCTGAGTTTTGAAGAAGCGCTGCAAAGATTAATGGCTTCCGCCAAGCCAGTCGGACGTGTCGAAACCGTGGACACCATGCTCGCTGTAGATCGGGTTTTAGCCGAACCGGTGCGAGCGGCGATCGATGTGCCGCCAGCCGACAATTCGGCCATGGATGGTTATGCTATTAGAATAATGGATTTGACTGCGACGGGAATGCCGATGAAGGTGAGTCAGCGCATTCCTGCAGGCGGCCACCCGCTGCCGTTGCAAGCCGCAACGGCAGCACGCATTTTTACCGGCGCGCCGATTCCATCCGGCGCGGATGCTGTCGTCATGCAGGAACGGTGCATGGCACAGGCCGACAGCGTGATCATCAACCATCTTCCCGTATCCGGAGAAAACATTCGCCGGGCGGGAGAGGATGTCAAAGCGCATGCCGAAGTGCTGACAGCGGGTACTTTGCTGCGTGCGCAGGATATCGGTCTGGCGGCGTCGGTGGGTGTGGCGCATTTGAAGGTTTTCGCGCCGCTGCGCGTGGCGGTTTTCTTTACAGGCGATGAATTGATGATGCCGGGCGAGTCGCTACGGCCGGGCGCCATTTATAATTCCAATCGCTATGTGCTCAATGGCTTGCTTACGCGCTTGGGATGCATTGTGACGGACCTCGGCATTGTCGCGGATGATCTCGATGCGACACGTGCCGCACTGCGCGAGGCCGCGCAGCGCAATGATGCTGTCATCACCTGTGGTGGCGTATCGGTAGGCGAAGAAGATCATGTGAAAGCCGCCGTGCAGGCAGAAGGTGTGCTGGATACGTGGCAGATCGCCATCAAACCCGGCAAACCTTTGGCGTTTGGCAAAGTCGGCGAGGCCGCGTTCATCGGCTTGCCGGGCAATCCCGTGTCGAGCTTCGTCACTTTTCTTACGCTGGTGAAACCCTATATTCGTTCGTGTCAGGGCGTCGCGTATTGGTATGCGCAGAGGGTCAACATGCGCGCCGATTTTGCGTGGACCAAGGCGGACACGCGCCGTGAATTCCTGCGTGTTCGACGCAATGCGTCGGGCGGCCTCGATTTGTTTCCGCGTCAAGGCAGTGGCGTGCTTACTTCTTGCGTGTGGGCCGACGGCCTCGTCGATAATCCGCCGGGCACGTCGATTGCCCCCGGTGACATGGTGTCGTATCGGCCATTCGAAGATTGAAATGAAAGTTATGACATGAGCATCACAATTCTATATTTTGCGAATCTGCGCGAAACGCTTGGCATCGAACGCGAGACAGTCGAATTGCCCATAACCGTACAGACGATCGGCGATCTGCGCGAATGGCTCTGCGCGCGCGGCGGTAACTGGAACGTATTGGCTGGCGCGCAGGTGCGCGCAGCGCTCAATCAAGTGCTGACTATGCCGGATGCATCAATCGGAGCGGACGATGAAGTGGCATTTTTTCCGCCCGTGACAGGAGGTTGAGCATGAGCATAAGCGTCAGTATTCAAACGGCGGATTTCGATGTGGGTGCGGAAACGGCGGGGCTCACCGGGCTGGACGGTGTCGGTGCGGTCGCCAGTTTCGTGGGTGTCGTCAGGGGGACAGATGTGTTGGCAATGACGCTGGAACATTATCCTGGCATGACGGAGCGGGCGCTGGCCGAAATTTTGCAACAGGCGCAACAGCGCTGGAGTCTGGTTGCGGCGCGCGTGATTCATCGTGTCGGACGGTTGCTACCTGGCGAACATATCGTGTTCGTCGGCGTTGCCAGCAGTCATCGCCGCGAGGCGTTCGAAGCATGCGAGTTCATCATGGATTTTCTTAAAACTCGCGCACCGTTCTGGAAGAAAGAGGAAACCTCCCAAGGCGCGCGTTGGGTCGAGGCGCGTCAGAGCGATGATGCCGCGGCCGCGCGCTGGCGTCCGTGAGAACGCGGGCTCACTTGTTGTTTTGTTGCGAGCTGTCCTGTCCGGTACCTTCGCTGGTGGCTGTCTGTCCGCCTTGATCCGGCAGTTCGCAACCTTGATCGGTACACACGACGCCGTACACAAATACCCAATCCGAATATTTTGTTTTGCCCGCAAAATGAAAAAATTCATCGGGAAAATTGGCGATGCGAATCGGCGTGGCCTTCGATAAGCTATAGACACCGAGCACGCCGCCGTCACCGCTCTTGATCAAGCCCCAATTCCGAGTGCCAGTCAGCGGATCGATATAGATTTGCCGCAGATAACGTTTTGGATAAGGGAAGCGCGGATCCTTGAGAAGATCTTCCAATCGGCGCGGGGCAGTGGAGGGTGTTCCTACGGGCGTTGCCTCGTAATAGCTACGTATGGCAGTTTTAAACGCCAGCCCGACAAAGAGTAATTCATCTTCTGCTTGCCTGCGTTGCGCAATGGAGCCGACTTGTACCGTTGCGGCCGCGGCCAACCCGACGATGGCGAGGAGAATCAACAAGGCGATGTAGGCGAAGCCGCTTGAGCGCGCGTATATGCCGATCCGCTGCATGTCCGGTTTGCAATGCCTGACGCGGGTAAGCCGCATTACCATTTCTTGTACGGCACGCCGTTCAGACCCACGAGCGGCGACTGGGAATAGACATCGTAGACGTCGTCTCCTTCTTTCGGATCGTCCGCCTCGCTGGCGTATGAACGAAGACCCCACGTTTCTTCATCCGGCACTTCTGGATCATCCGCGAACGGATCGCGAGGGATATGACGAATGAAAAATATCTTCTTACCCATCGCATTGCGTTGGTCGTTGGCGCCGCGCACCAGATCGTCGAGCGTTTTGGGATAGCCGTTGGAACCTACGACGCCTGCAATGATGCCTTGGTCGGAGGCTTGTTTGTAGTGATCCAGCGCTTCGCGGATTTCGCGCAGAGCGAGGCGCAATTCCTGCTCTTTGGTGCGCTGGACAGAGACCTGGGCGATGGGCACTGAGATGGTCGCCAGCACGCCGAGAATGGCCAGCGTAACCAGCAGTTCTATGAGCGTGAAGCCAAATATGCGGCGGCGTTGAATCATGGTTCGGTTATCGGTTAAATGAAAAGCGTCGCGATTCTTACAGAAGCGAAGGTAGTGCAGCCTAGCGACTTGGGCAAGCCGCGCCGCAAAACGTTCATGTCGCGTCGATCGACGATTCTGATCAACGATTCTTATTCCGCTAAGGTAATTCGATGCGCACGATGCGCTCGCCGGTTGCGATTAGCGAGTGCGTGCTGGCATCCAAGGCAAGCCGGTTCAAATGTGCCGCGGTATGAACAGGAATGGCCGTCCAGTGCACGCCATCGTCGGTCGAGCGCAGTACCGTGCCATCACGACCGGCAACGTAAATCGCTCCTGTCTTTGGGTCGATCAGCGGTTTGCGCAGGGACGACGAAGATGCAGATCGAATAGGCTGCCAGTTTGCACCGTTGTCGACCGAGCGCATGATCGCGCCATTCTTTCCGAAGGCTAACAGTGTTTTGCCTGCCCGGGTTCGCGTCATGAAATTCATGCTTGCCGTGCCGGGAATCGATGCCTTGCGCCAGGTGGCGCCACCGTCTTTGGACTCCACTAATGTGCCAAGGCCCATCACCCATACTGTGCCGCTTTGCGCATCCCAGTAGGTGCCGGATGGCGTGTTGACGAATATGCCGCCAACCGTTTGCCAATGAGTACCATCGTCCGTGGAGCGCAAGATTTGTCCGTCCGTGCGCGCAGCCAGGAAAATACCTTTGCCCGCGGCAACGACTTGTTCGATGCCACTGCCGACCTCGGCGTCCGTCGGTGTCCAACTATGTCCGCCATCGGTTGATCGCATGACCAATCCGGGGCTGCCGACTGCCAGGAGCGCATCCGTGTCCGGATCGATCACAAGCTGTTTCAGGAAGCCTTCGCCGGCACGCGGCACCGACTGTATGACTTGCCAGGTGACACCCGCATCGCCACTGCGCAGAATGGTTGCCATCGGACCGCACGCGAGCAGGGATGCGGAGTGCGGATCGTAGATCATCGACTGAATGGAAATTTCGGCAGGCATGCCGGATTTGATGATCGACCAGTCGTGGCCGCCGTCGACGGAGCGTGCGATCAAGCCGTCGTTGCCCGCGACAACCAGAGCCGCGGTTCCCGGAACGGCAATGATCTCGCCGACATATCGCGCGAGATCAGGATGCAACGACGTCCAGCTCTGGCCACGATCCGTGCTACGCAGCATCAGTCCACCTGTGCCGGCAGCCAGTATCAGGTCGCCAGACTGGTTGACGGCCAAAGCGTTGAGTCGACTCGTCCATGCGTTGCCGGTAGTGAGTTCCCAGCTTGCGCCGCCATCGTGCGAGCGTGCAATGTTCGCGCGAGCGCCGATGGCGATGATGTCGCCATCATGCGGGTCGACATGCAGCGCGCTGATATACATGCGCTCAGCAATCAATGACGCTTTCCATGTCATGCCGTTGTCATTGGAGCGCATGACTTGGCCGAACGAGTTGGCAACGAGGAGTTGATGATGCGGAGTATCGATCGTTGCGGCGGATAGGTATTCCGGTCTTCCGGTAGACGAATGCCACTCGCCGCGACCGTCCGGGCGCACACCCGTTATCGAACCGTCCGCCCACAACGACAGGACGCCCGTATCGCCCGGCAACGATAAAAAGCGTGCGATGACCGATTGGGTGTTGGTGGGGATAGCAGACCAGTGCGAGCCGCCGTCGGCAGAGCGTAGCAATGTGCCTTTGTTACCGGCTGCTAGCAGTGTGCCATTGGATGTTTCTGCAAGCGCCAGAAGCGGCGCGTCGTTTCCTTTGCTGCGAATTGCAGTCCAGGTTTTGCCTTCGTTTTTGCTTTTGAGCAGCGTGCCGCTTCGACCTGTGGCAATCCAGCTTGAACTGGCGCGGTGAAAAATCGCATGAGCTATTTGTTGTTCTGCGGGAAGCGCCGACGCGGCCCACGTTTGTCCTTCGTCCGTCGAACGCAAAAGCTGGTCTTTCGTAATTGCGAGCAGCGTTCCTTTGGGGCTGGCGGCGAAGCTGTCGATCTCCAGAGCGCCTTTGATGTCGATCTGTTGCCAATGATCGCCGCCATCGGTGGAGCGCCGCAAAGCGCCATCCCGGCCGCCCGCCAATATGAATTTGCCGGCCGGATCGGCCCACAACGCTAACAATTCCGCGCTGATCACTTGCGCATGATTTGAATTGTTGGTTTTTGCGGGCGCAGTCTCGGCCGCGTCAGCGAGATGCATTCCGACGATGGACGCAAAAATCAATGAGACGATCGAAAACAATGGCATTTGCATATTCATCCTTGGTATTTGTAGGGCTGCGGCGAATGGATCGGTATGTGGCAAATTCACATACATTTTCGTCAGCGCTGGTCGAGCGGATTGTGTTGCGAGGATAGCGATAAATCGCACCGCTGTGCTGCGACGTCTGTCAGGTTTTGTATATTTCGATTGGCGTAGGAAAGAGCCTTCATTTGTAGAACGTGGAGTGTTGCGATGCAAGCTTCGGAACTACCGCTTCTGCGCACTGGAAGTCGACTATGCATTTCGCATTTCCAATAAAAAACCTCCGCATTCAGAAAATGCGGAGGTTTCGAGGAGGAGCCTAAACTCCTAGCTACAACGGGTTTTGCTTGTTTTATACCTTAGAACGATGTTACGTCTGTAGTCTTCACGTTGCACGAAGAAGTGTTCCATTGCTGACCAATCTTCGTCGAGGCATTGTGAGTGCGCGAGCCCACGTAAGCATCGCAAACGGACGGCGTGCTCTTGACGCCATCGCTGCTCAACTTGTAGTCCTGGATCATCACGTTACGAAGAATGGCAACGTCCGGTACAGCTTGGTCCGACGGCACTGTGCTATCCCACTGCGTGTTGATACCGGCGATGTTGCTGATGCCAGGGCCGGTTGAACGCGTGACGCGGTCCGACTTCACGTGCTTAACGGTCAAACCATCCAGATCCAGCGTGCGCGGGCCGCCATTTGCAGAGCAGTCGCCGCAGGTACGCAGGATCTTGCCGGAACTGGAGATGCTTCCGTCGGTATCGACCATGATTGCCGTAAAGTTGCGAACGACCATCTTGGAACCCACGGCGTTATCTTGGAAGAACTTATCCGGTGAATTGCCGTCAATAGCCAGCGAATCAAGATTCTGATAAGCCGTGCTGTTGTTGACCGTGTAGACAGAACCATCGCCATAGTTGCCGGCGGCGTGCTCGCATACTTCGTCCCAGGTCACGTTGTCGAGTTCGCAGTTGCCGCTCAAACACGAGATACCATGACCACCAGCGCCTGCCTTGACGTGCAGATTCTTGACGGTCGCGTTGTTCAGCGAAATGATCGCAGCTTGACCTTCTTGGTCGCTCAGGCACGAAATACCAAGGGTCGCGCCACCGCAATCAACAGTCTGATTGGTGAACACGGCGCCGGCTACGCAAGTACCGCCACCAGAACTCGACGAACTAGAACTGGATGACGAACTGGACGAGCTTGAAGAGCTAGACGAACTGGAAGAACTGCTTGAGCTGGAAGAAGAACTTGAACTGCTCGACGAACTAGAACTCGACGAACTGCTGGAACTGCTGGAACTGCTCGATGAACTCGATGAGGATGAACTGCCAGCCGGATTGTACGAGCACCAGGTGGAATTACTCGGTGCACCCGGGAAGTTCGCCAATGAGCAGGTGAAATTGCCGGTACGGCTAATGAAAGGTGCAAACACCCCGGCCTTGCCCATCGTCGTGTCGTGCGTGCCGCTCATGGTACATGTTCCACCGGGCTGCGCGCATTTAGTCCAGCCCGATGGCGCATCGGCGGCAGCGAAGGCACTGCCGGTAAACGCAAGGGCCAAAATGCCAAACAGAATTTTATTACGCATGTAACTTGTCTCCTACCTGTAGGTTTTAGCAATCAAAGAACTATTCAAACAACTTCACGGCGACGATCCCGGCAGAAAATTGATTCAAGAGACATTAATGAATTTGTCATATACAAAGAAATCGTCAAATTCACTTTCGCCGTATTGGACTGTGAAGTCGGCGAGATTTGAAGTCAATGCCGCGAACGGAATTAATTCACGAATTGGACTTAATCTCGCGGGCAAGTATACCGGCCTGTATTACTTTTTGACAAATTTACTTAGAACGTTGTTTTTATCAGCGCCGTTTTTGCGCTCTACGCAGCTTCGGATTTGAAATTTTGGATGTGACTTGCCGCGACCCAAACGCTTCGTTAAGGTGCGTCAATATTAAAAACAGGAGGAGACATGAAGTATCGATATGGATGGATGAACAGTCTTAAGCAGGCAGTCGCAGGTTTCTTGTTGTGTATGGTCACCAATATTTTTGGTCAAGCCTTAGCGACAAACAAACAAGAGGTCACGGCCACTCCACTCAATAATGGCTCCTTGGTCGCCAATCCCACATTCTTCTTCGGCACGGCATTACCGAGCGGTGCAATGCTGGTGGCGGGGACCGACGGCATGATCGTGCGTTCGGCCGATCGCGGTAATACCTGGACGATGATTGATACGTCGACGCCGGAAGCGCTCTCTGCGATGGCGCGTGATAGCGCTGGCGTATTGCTAGCTGTTGGCGTTGGCGGGCGCATCTTGCGTTCCGATGACGATGGCATGCATTGGCAAGTGATACCCAGCGGTGTTACGGCGCAACTCAAAGCAGTCGTGTATCACGCTCACAGTAAAGCTTGGTTGGCAGTCGGCGAAGGCGGTACCGTCTTGCGTTCGACCGATGATGGCAAACATTGGGCAAGCATTCCTTCCAGTACACAGTTTTTCCTTGGCTCGTTGGTAGTCGATCCGAAATCCGGAGTTCTGCTTGCCGGTGGTGAACACGGTACGCTCATTCGTTCCACGAATGGTGGAGTCAGTTGGGCAAGCATCCGAGCAGGCAATATCGCTGAAGATGCCGCAATCACATCCTTTTTCGCCCATCGCGATGGCGAAGTGCTATTTGCGATTGGCTCCAATGGTTTGCTGCTGCGTTCGACCAATCAGGGTAAGAGCTGGTCGCAATACAAGAACGACTCCAAGGCTTACATCACGGCGATGACCTACGACGATCGTCACCGCGCATTGGTAGCCGTTGCGTTGTCTGGTGATGCCTTACGTTCAAACGATGATGGAAAAACATGGGTAACCATTCCCACGGGTACCAAGGTTTTTCTTTCAAGCATCGGCTACGACGAAAAGACGGGGGCGCTCGTCGCCGCGGGCGACACGGGAACCATCGTGCGATCCGATGACGGAGGCAAGCACTGGTCGCATCTCGATACCGATCATGCAACCAACCTCGAGTCATTGCTGCATTTGCCTGGACAAAGCGTATGGGTCGGTTTTGGCGCAGGTGGCTATTTAGTGCGCTCGGACGACGCGGGTCGGCACTGGAATATCTTGCAGAGTAATGCCGGCCGTTATGTACATGCCATACAGGTCGCGCCCAAAAGCAATGTGCTGGTTGGTGTTGGCTCCGAAGGTTGGGTGACGCGTTCGGAAGATGGTGGAGCGCATTGGCAATCCATCGACATAGGCTTGGAAAGGAACGTCTATCTGTATTCCATGGTCGCTGACGCCAAAACTGGAGCGTTGATTGCGGCCGGCCCGCCGGGGACGATCATTCGCTCTGATGACACAGGGAAGAACTGGGTCAAGGTCATGGAATTGAATTCCAGCGACAATGGATATTTCCAGAGCCTCGTCATCGACCCGAAGACCGGCATCATAGTGGTGTTGGCGGGACCAGGCCGTGTGTATCAATCGGAGGACGGTGGTAAAACCTGGAATCTTACCGATGCCGTGACCGAGCG
>DASUGV010000006.1:0-4449 GCA_036273835.1 Rhodocyclaceae bacterium | reverse complement strand
CAAGGGTTTCCCCTAGGACAGGCGCAATTCTCATTATTTGGAGAAGGAAATCAAGACAATTTTAACAATCTACTGGGTCGGCGAATTGAACGAAAAACAGATATTTATTAAATTCGCCTTAAATCAATAAAACGGGATCGATTGATATTGCCACGCAACATGCCATTGTAATAAGCGCGAAATTATTTCGCGAAATGATTTTGTTTTTTTGATCGCCAAAAATGACATACAGAAGGCAAGTTTCACATTGCCGTCTTATACGGAAGGTCTTACTGCTGGTTAAAGCATCAGACATTGATGCGGCTTTTTAGCCGCAACGCAGCAGCGCGGGCGAAAATAACAATATATTTGCAACGATTGGCTCATTCGACACGGAAATAGCATCGACATCATGGTCGGAACTGGCAAAAGTTTTTGCCAGCTCGCGCCATTCGATGAGTTCCATGCGGCCATCGAAGTGCTCGACGATGGCGGTGCAGCTGTCCACCCAGTCGCCGCAGTTAATGTAGGTGATTCCTTGAATTTCTTTGATGGCCGCCGCGTGGATATGTCCACAAATGACGCCGTCAACGCGTCGTTCCCGCATGGCGTGGATGACCGAGTCTTCAAAGTCGAAGATAAAACTCACTGCTGATTTCACCTTGCGTTTGGCATAACCCGCCAACGACCAATAACCGGAGATACGCAATGTACGCCGCAGCAACGATAACCACGTATTGATGCGCACCAGAACGTTGTAGGAAATATCGCCTAGCACTGCGACCCAGCGATGATAGCGAGTGACCTGATCGAATTCGTCGCCATGCACAAGCATGTAGCGCTTGCCGTCTGCGGCAACATGGAGATGTTCGCGACGCAATTCGATATCGCCGAACGCCGTGCCGCAATATTCGCGCAAGGATTCGTCGTGATTGCCTGGAATAAATATTACCTTCACGCCTTTGCGAGCACGCCGAAGAATTTTTTGTACAAAGGTGTTTTGATCTGGTGACCAATGAATGCCGCGACTCATCGCCCAGAAATCGATGATGTCGCCCACGAGGTAGAGGTATTCCGAATCGAAGTGCCGTAAAAAAGCCAACAAACTATTGGCTTGGCATCCACGAGTGCCGAGATGAATATCGGAGAGAAAAATTGAACGGACACTAGGCATCGCGTTCAAGAACCATCGATGGTGCTGTCATACCAACATCTTAAGGGCGTCGTGTGACAGCAGCGTTAAACCCTAGCGCGTTGCCGTTGTTGCACCTACACGCGGCAAGTCTTGCGTCGGGAGCGCATGGCAGCTTGGATCATTCAGGCGAGCAAAAAATGTTTACATATTTCGCTCCTACATTGATTTATCTTTCAGCCAGGCATTAAGCTAAGGGGCAATATAGTCTGCTTGGCGTGGAGAGAATGTGTTCGCCGCAAACACCGGGACGCTGATTTAAATTGAAGGAGCCGTACGCATGAGACCGCATAAACTCGATGATCGAGAGCTTGCTCTGGCCCTGGCCGGGCTACCGGATTGGCGGCTGCTGGATGACCGCGCAGCTATTTCCCGTCAGTTCCGCTTCAAGGATTTCAATGCTGCTTTTTCATTCATGTGCCGGGTGGCGATGATGGCGGAAAAACTCGACCATCATCCCGAGTGGTCGAACGTTTATAACCGCGTCGATGTCGTGCTGAGCACTCATGATGCCAATGGCATTACCGAACTGGACGTCAAATTGGCGCAATTCTGCGACGTTGCGCTGCAGCAATAGGGTTTCCCCGTGGATGTCATCGTATCCGATGATCTGGTATATCAAGCGTAGCAGCGCAGCGCTTACATATATGCCGTAAAGGTTTGTATGTCTCGCGCCGATAAATTGATGAAACAAGCGTTTCGTGCGAGAAATATCCGCCCAGGCCGATTGCGCATGGTTGAGCGCGGTAGCGGCGTAGCAGGGCAGGAGGTGGGCAATTGAGTACGCAAGTGCAAATTCAGATGGCTACTCAGGCTGGCGCTTCGGCAAATGCGCGCGTAACGCATCAATCTAATTCGGTTGTACAAAATGTCGAAGAGTCAAATGTCGAAGAGTCTTTTCCGTTCTCCGAAGAAATTCTACCGACCGATACGGACGAGCCGCCCAAACACCGTTGGCGTATTCTGATCGCCGACGACGACGAAGAAGTTCACAGCGCGACTGCGTTCGCGTTGCGTGCCGTGAAAATCGATGGCTCCGCTCTTGAACTACTGCATGCCCATAGTGCGCAGGAGGCGCAGTCGATTCTACAAACCCAGGCGGATATTGCCGTCATCATGCTCGACGTGGTGATGGAGACGCCGCACGCCGGTCTTTCCCTGGTGAAAACCATTCGCCAGGATCTCGAACTGCGCAGCATGCGCATCATTCTCCGCACGGGTCAGCCAGGCTACGCTCCGGAGCTGGAAGTGATCCGCAACTTCGATATCAATGACTACCGTACCAAGTCGGAACTCACGCATACGCGCCTGATCACCACGCTCACGGCAGCCATACGCGCCTACTCGCAACTCGAGCAAATCGAGGCGAACAATCGCGGACTGTCCGAAGTTGTGCGGTCGTCCAATAATTTATTTCGCCTCCGCTCCGCGCGAGAATTTGCGCGCTCTGCGCTCGAGAGCCTGGGCAAGCTGCTGTGCGTTGTGCCGCAAGGTCTTGTATGCGTTGAACAGCGCAATCATCAAGAAATCGTCGATACGGATTTGCACGTGCTGCATGGCGTTGGCCGCTTTGGTGTGATGGTTGGTTCGATATTGGAAAAAGCTGCCGATGTGGAAATTCAACGCGCTGTTCGGCGTTGCGTCGCCAGCAAGACAATCGTCTTTGACGGCAATGCGTTCACGATGTGGCTGGGCCACGGCTCACACGACGTGGTGATCTACTTCGATGTCGAGCGTCCGCTGCAAGATATCGAACGGCGTTTGCTCGAAGTGTTCGCCACCAACCTGGCCGTCGGTTTCGAAAACGTCGACCTTTTTGAACGGCTCGATTTTTTTGCGTTTTTTGATCCGCTTACTCGCTTACCCAATCGCTCGCGTTTTTTGGCCGATGTCGATCAGGACTTGTTCTCCCGGCAAGGTGGTTCGCGTTGTCTGGCGATTGCAGACATCGTTCGTTTTTCGGACATCAACGATGCGCTCGGTCACCGTTGCGGCGATACTTTGTTAATTGGTGTGAGCAAGCGCTTGCGCGCGGCGACAGGGACCGGGGTATCGATGGCGCGTATTTCTGGCGATTCATTTGGCATATTTGGACCGGAGAATGCTATCGATCTGGCCGCCATCAGACGCGCATTCGAAGCGCCATTCTTTGTGCATGGTCATGCGCTGGCGGTACAGGTGCGGTTGGGCGTCGTGCGCGTGGCGGATAGCAAGGGCAGCGCCGTGGAGCTGCTGCGCAATGCAAATCTCGCATTGAATCAAGCGCGCCAGTCGGGCGGCGGAGCAAGCAATTTCTTCACGCGTTCCTTGTCGGAAGATGTTCAGAATCGCGTGGCCTTGCTGCACAGCCTGCGTGCCGCGATTGATTTTCGGCGCGGTCTTGCCGTGCATTATCAGCCGCAGGTCGACGCGCGTACGGGTCGGCTCATCGGTGTCGAAGCGTTGTTACGGTGGCGCAATGACTACGGTGAAATGATTTCTCCCGACCGGTTCATTCCACTGGCCGAACGCACCGGCATGATCAACGAGTTGGGCTTATGGGCGATGGAAGTGGCGCTCGATAGGCTAGCGACATGGCATGGTCAAGGACATCGAGACCTGCGCATGTCCATCAACATTTCGCCCGTGCAGTTTCGCGCGGAAGATTTCGTAGATAAGGTGCGTCACATCGTCAAACTCTGCGACGCATCCCTTCGTCATATTACGTTTGAAATTACCGAATCGGTTGGACTGGAAGACCACGACTTGCTGGCCTCACACTTGACCGCATTGCATGCCATGGGCATTAAATTTGCCATCGACGATTTTGGTACCGGATTTTCTTCGTTGTCGCAGCTGACCCGCTTGCCTGCCGATATTCTCAAGATAGATCGCGCCTTCGTCAGCACCATTACCGACGGACCAGGAGATCGTGCCGTGGCGGCAACAGTCGTCATGCTTGCTCAAAGCCGTCAGTTGGGCGTCGTGGCAGAAGGCGTGGAAACTGCGGAGCAAATGCAGATATTGCTCGAACTCGGTTGCGATCAAATGCAGGGCTACTATTTTGGACATCCGATGAGTCCCGACCAATTCGATGCTTGGCTGCTCGAACGGCCGAAAGGTTCCGGAGAGCTGCCTATCAGCTAGGCCGCTGGCATTTCAAGCCGCACTTCGATCAGGCCGCGTAAGGCGTTGGTGAGCCATATCCGGTCTGCGCCTAGAAGATCTTCCTTGTAAAGCACGCGTTCCAGCACAGTGCCTTCCTGCAGTAACTTGCCGCGCATGACACCGGGCAATAG
>DASUGV010000005.1:0-2910 GCA_036273835.1 Rhodocyclaceae bacterium | reverse complement strand
AGCGACGGCGTGAGGCCGTGGCCCCACAATGCTCATGCGGCCCTGAAGTACATTGATGAACTGCGGCAACTCGTCCAATGAAGTCTTGCGCAGAAAGGCGCCGAACGGTGTTACTCGGATGTCATTTTTTTGCGCTTGCTGAATGTGCGCGCCATCTTCGGCGACACGCATCGAACGAAATTTGTAGACGATGATTTCCTTGCCATCCAGACCATATCGCCGTTGCCGGAAGACCACAGGTCCGGGCGACGAATAACGCACGCCCAGGGCGATGGCCAACATGAGCGGCGATATCAACACAAGTATGATGGTCGCGATGATGAGATCGGACATGCGCTTGATGATGCCGTTGACGCCCGTGAAAGGCGATTCGCACACCGCGACGACAGGCATGCCTTCAATGTTGTCCACGCGGCCCTGGATGAGATCCGTCACGAAGATATCCGGCACGAAGAAAATCGACACCGTCGTGTCCTTCAAGTCATCCAGCAGTTTGAGAATGCGCGGCTGGCTGGCCATCGGAAGAGCGAGATAAATCTGATCGACTGGATGCGCCTTGACGTAGGGCGCCAATCCATCGAAGCAATCGATGCATGCAGGACAGCCGATTTCCTTCAGACGGTCCTCCGACCGATCGTCGAAGAATCCCTTTATGCGTGTGCCATAGTAAGGATTGCTGGCGAAATGATCTGCCAGTTTTTTGCCGATCTCGTTATAGCCCACGATGACCGCACTGCGTTCATATGCCTGCCCACTCATGAATTTCGACAATGCCGGACGCGCGACGAGTTGAGTCAGCAACAACAGAATCGGCATCGACCCCAGCCAGGTAAGAATTACATAAGAGTTGAAATAACGGATGTACCCGCTTGCATAGCCGAAACCCAATAGGGCGATGGCCAGTATCAACCAGTTGAAAAATATTTTGCGTACTGCGTATTTCAGCGATTCATGCAGCGACACATTGCCTGGAAAAGTGAGTGAGAACGCTACGAATAATAAAATGACGTAGTGAGGGCTGATGGCACCGCCATGAATCAATAGTATCGCCAGCAAGCTCAATGCAATGACGATCGGATCGAGGAATGCCTCGACGAGCGTAAGAAGATTGAAGCCGCGGCTTTGTCCACTGATCGAATGTTCTAAAGCGCGTTGCATCAAACCCTCCGATTGTTGCCATGCAGCATGTGGTTTTCTTGTATGCAAAAACCGTGCTGAGCAGCGCGCATAAAAAATGCTTTGACTCGAAATCGCATTCATTCGAGGCCGTCATGAAACAGTTCATATTCGTGGTTCCAATGATCAATGGTTTTTTGTTTCTCGCCACCATTCCTTGCGATGCAATCGCCGCTGGCGACACCTCCAAGGACGCGGATACATATGCAATTTCCGTGGCGCAGGGGTTCGAATATGACGACAACCTATTCCGTTTGCCAAGTCCGGCACTATTGCCCGGACAAAAAAGCCGTAGCGATACCATGAGCAGCACTGCGTTGTCCGCACGCGCGGATTTAAAACCGAATCGCCAGGATTTTCATGTCGATGCAACTGTCATCAGCAACAATTACGTACACAACGATTTTCTGAACAACACGACAGCGAGCGGCGATTTGGCGTGGAACTGGCAACTCGGCAATTACTGGAGCGGCACGATCGGCATCGATCAGAGACAGCAGTTGCCCGACTACGCCGATTTGGTAACTGCCGAGAGGGATGTGAACACGACGCGCAATGGGCTGCTTGGCTTGCGTTATTGGCTGCATCCGGACTGGGCGCTCGAACTCAATTCGCGACGCGTGACGAGCCGCTACGAAGCGGCTGTTTCGGACAGCCTCGAATACGACGAAACATGGTACGAAGCGGGCGCCACATTTCGCCGCGCCAACGGTAATGAAATCGAAGGTGTGCTGCAGCACGTCGATGGTACCTACACGCATCCGACAATCAGTTCGGGATACAAACAGAATTCAGCGGTGCTGCGCGGCGATTGGGCCATCACCGAGATTAGCGATCTGGAAGGATACGTCGAAGCTTCGCGGCGCAAATATTCGGGTGTGCAGAGCAACGACTTCAGCGGTTGGTTATGGCGTACCGCCTATCACTGGCGGCCAACAGTGAAATTGCAATTCGACGCAATCGCGCGGCGCGAACTGGGTAGCCAGCTCGATCTCGTTGACAACCGGATCATCACCGAGGGAACCGGTTTGAGCGGCAGTTGGAAGGCAACGGAAAAAATTAAAACTTCCTATACCTACGAATGGTTGCATCGAGATTTTGTGGACCTGTCCGCGCAAAACGAGGTGATCCGCGCGCAACGCATCGAGTTGCTCTATCTGCCGAAGGATTATTTCGACATTACATTTTCCATAGGCAGAGAAGGGCGCAGAACGGTGGCGACAAATCGTAATTACGACGTCGACATCAGCGCGATTACATTCCGCTTCAAGATATAGACACGGGTATCGCCAAAAAGCTTGATGTAAGCCCTACAGGACTATTGTAAAAATAGCTCGCATAGCGAAGGTGCTGCGGCGCATTTTGTATTTCTTGAAAATGCCGCGAGGAATTTTATCCGCGGCGATTTCTAAAAACGCTCGTGCAGAGTGCTAAACGGTTCAATTCACGACATTTTTCTGCGTGTTCTCACAGTACTTTCCAGTTCGCTCGTGTTGCACGGCACAACGATTGCTACCGTATCCATGTGCCACTTGTGCGCCTGCTCGTGTTTGCAGGTTCCTGTGGATCGAAATGGATCATGTTATGCATAAAGCATTATTTGTGAAAGTATCGCTGCTAGCTTTTGTACTGGGTGGCAGCACGGCGAAAGCTCAGGACATCGAGTTTTCGGCTAACGGAGCGGAGTATGACGACGGTGTGCAAGCGGTGTCGCATGGCAGCTTCGATCGCATG
>DASUGV010000004.1:0-8033 GCA_036273835.1 Rhodocyclaceae bacterium | reverse complement strand
CGTGATTATTATCGACAACGCGAGTACCGATGATTCCGCAACGGTTGCCGCACGGGCTTATCCGGAGTTTACTTTCATTTGGCATAACGAGAATGGCGGATTTGCGGCGGCGAACAATTATGCGGCTCGCATGGCAGATGATTGTGAGTGGCTTGCGTTGTTGAATCCCGATGCTTATGCGGCGGCCGACTGGTTGGAGAATTTACATCGCGCTAAAGAAGTAAATCCAGGCTTTGCATTTTTTGGCTGCACGATGTTGATGGCGCTCGACCCCGAGCGGATCGATGGCATCGGAGACGCCTATCATATGAGTGGTCTCGCTTGGCGGACAGGACACGGCGAATTGGTTGTTGGCCAAGCACGAGAAACCAAGGAGATCTTCGCGCCCTGTGCCGCCGCGGCGTTTTATCGGCGTGCGGATTTTCTGGCGGCAGGCGGATTCGATGAGGATTTTTTTTGCTACATGGAGGATGTCGATCTTGGCTTTCGCCTGCGCCTTCTCGGTTCACGCTGCATGGTTGCGAAGGATGCGATCGTGCACCATGTGGGGTCTGCAATCACCGGGGGGCGCAACAGCAATTTCGCCGTGTACTACGGGCATCGAAACCTGGTGTGGGCGTTTATCAAGAATATCCCGGGCTCACTGTTTTGGTTGTTACTGCCCTTGCACTTAGCCATGAATTTATTGGCGATACTGTGGTTCATGTTACGAGGACAAGCCAAGACCATTCTTCGTGCGAAATTGGACGCCTTGAAAGGTTTGCCTAGCGCGTGGAAAAAACGGCATGACGTTCAATCTAAGCGCGTGGTCGCGGCAAGAACGATTCTTGAATTGATGGATAAGCAGCTAATTCCTTTCAAACGAATTGCCCTGCGCATGAACAACGGCGGAAAGCACTGATGTCCATTGATAGTCATTTATGCCATTCGGATGAAACGGTCTCCGCGATAATAGTAAATTACAACGCCGGAGCATTGCTGACGAATTGTGTGCATACCATATTGAATCAGGTAGATGAACTATTCGTCATCGATAACGCTTCCAGCGATGCCAGCCTCGAATTGTTGGCTACTAATTTTCCGGCGGAGCCAAAACTAGTCGTCATTCGCAATAACGTCAATCTAGGTTTTGCGTCAGCCTGCAATGTCGGTAGTCAGCGAAGCCATGGGCGATATGTTTTGTTTCTGAATCCGGACTGCAATGCTGATGCCAATGTAATTTCTGAATTGCTTGATGTGCTGCAATCGAATGATTCGGTGGGGATGGTGGGCGGATTGCTTCTTAATCCGAACGGTACCGAGCAAGGGGGGAGCCGCCGTGCAGTGCCCACGCCGTGGCGTTCCTTTGTGCGAGCGTTTGGCTTGAGCCACTTTGCTAATCGATGGCCTCGCCTCTTCTTTGATTTTTATCTGCACAAACAACCCTTGCCCGCGTCCCCCATCGAGGTAGAGGCTATATCCGGTGCCTGCATGCTGGTGAAGCGGGAAGCAATGGATGATGTTGGCTTATGGGACGAAGCTTACTTTCTGCATTGCGAAGATCTTGACTGGTGTATGCGATTTCGCCAAAAGAAATGGAAGATTCTATTTGTTCCCACTGCGCGCATCGTCCATTTTCAGGGAACCTGCGGCCGCAATCGTCCGATATTCGTGGCATGGCATAAGCATAAAAGTATGTTGCGGTTTTATCGGAAATTCTTTCGACATCAATATCCAGCTGGGTTGATGTGGCTCGTGACGCTTGGCGTGTTGCTGAGATTAGGGCTGGTGATCTTTGGTTACATGACTAAACACATGATGCGCCGGTTGGGGATAGCACGTGGATGACCGCGCGGTGGGTGTTCTGGGAGCCACGAGCTTGGTCGGCGACTACCTTCTACCTTTATTGATCCAGGCCGGTTGGTCGGTAACGGCATTTACGCGCCAAACAATCAAGACGTCGGATGATGGTCCTGTCTGGAGGCAGCTCATTTCTTCTCCAGCTCATCAGATAGAAAAACTACCATGTTGGATTTGCGCTGCGCCTATCTGGGCGCTACCGGATTATTTCGATCTACTGCACATCTATGGCGCGAAGCGTATTGTCGTTCTGTCTTCGACGAGCCGTTTCACCAAGGACGATTCGCCCGACTTCGCCGAGCGAGCTGTAGCACGTGATCTGACGAACGCCGAAACCAGCGTATGTGATTGGGCGCAACGTCAGGGTGTGGAATGGATCGTTCTGCGTCCCACAATGATTTACGGGAAAGGGAAGGATAGGAACGTCAGCGACATTGCGCGCTTTATAAGACGATGGCATTTTTTTCCCTTGATCGGCGCTGGTCGTGGTCTGCGTCAGCCGATACATGCTTCGGATGTTGCTCAATTTTGTGTCGTGGCTTTATCGAATGTCGATGTGAAGGACCGTGCTTTTAATCTATGCGGGGGCGAGACACTGAGCTATCGCGATATGGTAGAGCGCATAGGGACTGCCATGGCATTGCCGGTGCGCTGCATAGAGGTTCCACGCACACTATTACGCGTTGGCGTAAAGGCACTCTCTTTTTTGTCTCGCTTTCGATCTTTATCTCCGGCACTTGTCGACCGTATGGCGCAAGACCTTATCTTTGACGGTTCGGAGGCCAACCGCCTGCTGGGCGTTCAGCCGCGGAATTTCGTCATGACGGCCGGAGACCTGCCGTTGTCCGGCGGCGTCAACAATAAGCGGGATTAAGGCGTAAAATTCGGCAGCGTGAAAGTAGGTTCTGAAACCGTGGCAAATCCATATATGCCATATGCGTTGGCGAGTCTGCGATAGGAATACTCAAGTGAGGTACAAATGCGCAAGTCAAATCGACTGACATACTGGGGTGCTTCTCGTAGCGTATTGGTGTCTACTTTCGATGTGGCAGCCGTTGCAGTGTGCTGGTGCGCTGCCTATCTACTACGTTTCAACTTTTCCATACCGGATGACTTCTTTCGTACCGGGTTGTGGAGTCTATTGTGGATATTGCCGCTACACGCAGTGATGTTCCGGATATTCGGGCTGTACATGGGCATGTGGGTTTTTGCTAGCCTGCCCGATCTCTTGCGCATAGTGCGCGCCGTAGGCACTTCTGCCGCGTTTGTGATTGTGACGGCCACGCTCACTCATGGCGGAACGCCCATACCGCGTTCTGTGCTGGTGGCTTTTCCGATTTTCTTGCTGGTGACGATGGGTGGTGCGCGAGCGATGTACCGCGCTTGGCGCGAGCATCATTTATACGGCGCACTGGTTGCCGCCGGCCGTCCTGCGCTATTGATTGGCGCTGGTGAAGTGGGCGTGAACGTGATGCGCCAATTGAGCCACTCGGCCGAATGGCGCCTCGTTGGCGTGCTGGACGACAATCCGACCAAACATGGCCGCGAGATGATGGGACTGCGTATTCATGGCGGTATCGACGAGCTGCAGCATTGGGCTCATGAGTTAAAGGCGCAGCACGCAATTGTCGCAATGCCATCTGCATCGGCCGAAGCACGAAAAAAAATCCTTGCGCAATGCCTCAAAGCGGGCGTGCATGCAATGATGGTGCCGACGCTTGGCGAAATGATGCGAACGGACCATCGCCGCACCAGCGACAATCAAGCATTCCGCGAAGTAGAGCTGGAAGATTTGCTGGGGCGCGAAGCTGTCAAAATCGACATGCCAAATGTCGATGTCATGCTTTCGAAGCGTGTGGTCATGGTGACCGGCGCGGGCGGTTCGATAGGTTCGGAGTTGTGCAGACAGATCGCCCTGTTCCAGCCGTCTCAGATCGTTGTTTATGAAGCCAACGAATACGCGTTGTACCGGCTGATCGAAGAATTTGCGATTCGCTTTCCGGAAATCCATGTCGTGCCCGTCGCGGGTGACGTGCGCGATGCGAGCTGGTTAAACGACACTTTTGCGCGTTACAAACCAGCGTTGGTGTTTCATGCCGCAGCATATAAGCATGTACCACTGATGGAAGACGGCAACGCTTGGCAAGCAGTTACCAATAATGTGTTGGGCACTTGGCGTGTTGCCGCCGCAGCGGTGGCGCATAACGTCGAAAAATTCGTCATGGTGTCGACGGACAAAGCGGTGAACCCCACTAATGTCATGGGAGCAACCAAGCGCTTGGCGGAAATGGTGTGTCAGGCGGTGCAGGCTACCGCGCCGGCAACCGTATTCTGCAGCGTACGTTTCGGCAATGTGCTGGGTAGCACGGGCAGCGTGGTACCAAAGTTTCAGGAGCAGATTGCCAGAGGAGGTCCGGTAACGGTGACCCATCCCGATATCACGCGTTACTTCATGTCCATCCCTGAAGCGGCGCAATTGGTCTTGCAGGCGGCCACCATGGGAAGCGGCAGTGAAATATTCGTTTTGGATATGGGTGATCCAGTAAAGATTGCTGATCTCGCGCGTGACATGATCCGGCTTTCAGGTGCTACCGAGAATGAAATCGCTATTCAATTTACAGGCTTGCGTCCAGGTGAGAAGCTCTACGAAGAATTGCTCGCCGACGATGAATTGACGCGACCCACGCATCATCCGAAGTTACGCGTTGCGGCGGCGCGTACCGTGGCAGATGGTTTGCTGGACGAGTTGCAAACATGGCTCAGTAACCGTCGTGTGCCGACAGCGGCCGAAGTGCGCCGCGATCTGCGACGTTGGGTGCCGGAATACGCGCCGGCACAGCGACCGGAACTTCACGTAGTCACAGGTGACCGCGCCGCGTAGTTAAAATATTCTCTTTGCATATGGCCACGTACGTTGTCGGTGATCTACAGGGTTGTCTTGCCTCGCTTACTGAATTGTTGACGCGGATGCAATTCGATGCGGCAAAGGATCGTTTGTGGTTTGTCGGCGATCTGGTCAATCGCGGCCCTCAATCGCTCGACACATTGCGTTTCGTGAGCAAGCTTGGCGACACGACGCGTGTGGTGCTTGGCAATCACGATCTTTATTTGTTGGCGCTTGCGGCCGGTGTGCCGCCCAAGAACAATCCTGGCGACACGTTGCAGGAAGTGCTCGATGCGCCGGACGCGACAGCGCTGATCGATTGGTTGCGTACCCGTCCGCTATTTTATGTCGAAGATGACTTTGCGATGGTGCATGCTGGCTTGTTGCCGCAATGGTCTATTTCGCAGGCGCGCGCTCTGGCGGCAGAAGTTGAGACAGAGTTACGCGGCCCTCACTGGCAGGCATTCTTGCGTCAATTGCTGGGCAACAAGCCCAATGCGTGGGAGCAAGATCTGACCGGCTGGGATCGCTTCCGTGTCGTGATCAACGCCATGACGCGCATGCGCATGATGACGCCCGACGGGCGTATGGAGATGAAGGCCAAGGGGCCGCCGTCGGCTGCGCCGGCTGGTTTGATGCCATGGTTCGAGGCGCCGGACGCCGCATGGCGAACGCATACGATCTTGTGCGGACATTGGTCCGCGCTGGGCTTTCGCGATGCGGGGCAAGTGATTGCGTTGGATTCGGGTTGCGTCTGGGGCGGCAGTCTGACAGCGATGCGTCTGGACGATCGTGCGATATTCGAGGTCAAGTGTCCGCAATATGCAAGATCGTCGAACGGCGATTGACGTCCAGCTATTTCCTCGAAGCGGCCAGCAAATCTGGCATACCCAATGCCGTGGCGATTTGTTGATATGCTTCGCCAGCGATTTTCCGACGGCCGATGTCGGATGCAATCGATGGCAGCACTTTGACTTCCACATGGATACCCTGCGCTAAACAAATCGCGCGCAGGCATTGCCATAGAGTAATGTCGCCGTCATAGGCAGGCGCCATACTGCGGATGCCGTGCTCATTCACATAACTTAGGGCCAGCGGCACCACTGGCGCGTTGCACTGTGTTGCAGCTTGCAGCAGCGCTGCATGGAAGGGCAACAACGTGGTGCCATTACTGGTCGTGCCTTCCGGAAAGACCGTTACTCGTTCGCCGGAATCAAGTTGGTCGCACAGCGCTCTCGCGGTGTGGGCAGCTGCCGTACGATTGCCGCGTTCGATGAATACCGTATCCGTGTTCTTCACAAGCCAGCCGAGAATGGGCCATTTGCGCACATCGTCTTTGCAAACGAAGTGTGTTTGCGTCAGCGCATTGATGACAAAGATGTCTAGCCACGAAATGTGATTGCTCACGATGAGCGATGCGCCGGGTAATGTAATTGGCATATTCGCCATGCGGATGCCGAGAAGTCCGACGAGTTGGCGCGACCAAGTTTGCTTGAACTCGTTCCGGTGCAATCTGCTGACGCGAGGAAACAGCAACCATACGATTGCGATGCCTCGCAGCACATGCAATACGAGTCGGCTCAAACGCCAGATGGCGCGGCACTCGGTTGCGAAGCGGCACAATAAAGAAATCAACACGACACGATTTTGCAACGTATTCGATTGCCGAAAAACAAAGGGCGAGTATAAACCCGCCCTTTGCGCTGGCTCTCGATCGGTTGCTATGCGGCGTAGGTTTGGCGCTCTAGAAAGTGCTTGGCGTAACGCGTATCGACACGCGACATCGGCATCAACAGCATCATGTCGGCGGTATTGAAATCGGGATCCCAAGCCAGCGCGCCACAGACTTGGGCGCCTGTGCGGATATAGCCCTTGATGAGCGGCGGCAATTCGATGGGCGCGCCGGTTGCCAGGTGTTCCACCGGCAAAGGGTTGCGCGGAAATACGCGATATTCGAGCGGCGCCATATGGTCTTGCAATGCGTTATAGATATTGGCGGCATTGTGACCGCCATCGGCCATGCTGATGCTGGCGCAACCCATGAGCATGTCATAACCGTGCTGCGTCAGGAAACGT
Source organism: Rhodocyclaceae bacterium (assembly GCA_036273835.1). Lineage (GTDB taxonomy): Bacteria > Pseudomonadota > Gammaproteobacteria > Burkholderiales > Rhodocyclaceae > DASUGV01. The sequence goes on along the minus strand of DASUGV010000004.1, from coordinate 1,234 downwards.
GCGATACCGGACCATAACAGCGCAATCACGGCACCATTGCGATAGTTGGTGTCGATGCACGATCGACCGATTTCAACCAGGTTGCTGCGCAAATGATGAAAGCGCGTGAGATCGAATTCAGTTTCGGAATAGTAGCTGCCCACCCGCCTCGCGCCTTCGGGGGTGAGGATGCGATAGGTGCCGACAACCTGTCCGGTGTCGTCGTCGCGTACGATCAGGTGTTGGCAATAGGCGTCAAAATGGTCGCGATCGACTCCAGGTATACGTGTGCTCAAGCGCGCGCCCATTTCCTCTGCGAACACGCGATAACGTAATTTTTGTGCGGCGAGAATCTCGGACTCCGCATGCGCCAATCCGACATATAAATTGCGGGATTTCCGCTCTTTCGTTTGTGATGCTGTCTGTAGCATGCGTAGTTCCCCTCATTTCGATGAGGGGAACTGTAAGCAGCGGTCATTTCGCTGCGGTTACGGCGGTGTTGCGGGATTATGACAAGCGCTGCGTGGCGGAAAGCGCAGTGCAAAGCCTTAGCACAAAGCGTCAATACGAAGCGTCAGCATGAAGCGGAAAATATGTCAAACAACTATTTTGTGACGCGCGTCTTGCCGCCCCCTTGAAGCACGCGCACGCGATCGCCCACTGCAAAAGTATCTTTGCCGATCGCCTGCACGACGACGAAATTCTCGCCGTTGTCCAATTTGATGGTGAGTTCATATGCATCTTCGCGCGTGAGACCTTCTTCCGCCGCCGCTCCGGCCAAGCCACCCGCGACAGCGCCGACGACGGCGCCGATCAATGCGCCTTTGCCTTCACCGACGGTGCTGCCTGCAACGCCACCGACGACAGCGCCAGCACCGAGACCGACAGGCGATTTGGTGCCCTCGATGCGTACCTTCTTCACGCCAATAAGCTGCCCTTCGCGGAAAGTCTGCGTGCGCATCGCTTCGTCGCGCGAATAGGTGTCGCCCGATTGGCTACTGACGCAGCCGGCACCAACCAGTGCGGTCATTAGCATCACGATCAAGCTCTTGTTCATTTCAAAACTCCTTACCAGAGTACTTCATCAAATGCCGCGCGATAACGCGCTGCGATATCGTCGCGACTGGGCATATGGTTTTGTCCGCCACGATGAGCAATTTTCAACGTGCCCATGACAGCAGCCAGACGAGCGGCTTTTTCCAGTGCCCAACCGTTGCTGATACCGTAGAGCAAGCCCGCGCGATAGGCGTCGCCA
>DASUGV010000003.1:0-4052 GCA_036273835.1 Rhodocyclaceae bacterium | reverse complement strand
GCACAGCATGGCGGTGCCATACCAGCCGATCTGCGCGGCGCCGATGGCACTCGTGATGTGATCGTAGCCGGGCGCGATGTCGGTGGTCAGCGGTCCCAGCGTGTAGAAAGGTGCTTCCTTGCACCAGTCCAATTGCAGATCCATGTTCTCCTTGATGAGTTGCATGGGTACGTGGCCGGGGCCTTCTATCATTACCTGAACGTCATGTTTCCAGGCGATCTGCGTGAGCTCGCCGAGCGTCTTTAACTCGCCCAGTTGCGCCTCGTCGTTGGCATCCCAGATCGAGCCGGGACGCAGGCCGTCGCCGAGGCTGAAGCTGACGTCGTAGGCCTTCATGATTTCGCAGATGTCTTCAAAGTGCGTGTAGAGGAAATTTTCCTTGTGATGCGCAAGGCACCACTTGGCCATGATGGAGCCGCCACGCGAGACAATGCCGGTCATGCGATTGGCTGTCATGGGCACGTAGCGTAATAGGACACCGGCATGAATGGTGAAGTAGTCGACACCTTGTTCGGCCTGCTCGATGAGCGTATCGCGGAAGATTTCCCAAGTTAGATCTTCGGCTTTGCCGTTTACTTTTTCGAGCGCCTGATAGATCGGCACCGTGCCGATGGGAACTGGGCTGTTGCGCAGAATCCATTCGCGCGTTTCGTGGATGTTTTTGCCGGTCGACAGATCCATCACCGTGTCGCCACCCCAGCGGATCGACCAAGTCATTTTGTCGACTTCTTCCTGGATGCTCGATGACACGGCGCTGTTGCCGATATTGGCGTTGATCTTTGTGAGGAAGTTGCGGCCGATGATCATCGGCTCGCTTTCCGGGTGATTGATGTTGAGTGGAATGATGGCGCGGCCGCGTGCCACTTCATCGCGCACGAATTCCGGCGTTATGACATCCGGGATGCTGGCGCCGAAACTTTCGCCGGCATGGCGGCGGCCGAGGAAGGCGGCCATCTTTTCACCTTTGGGTCCGGTTGCCCTGAGCGATTCGATATATGCAGATCGATTAATGTTTTCACGGATCGCAACGTATTCCATTTCCGGCGTGATGATGCCCTGGCGTGCGTAATGCATCTGCGAGACGTTCTTGCCCGCGACAGCACGGCGCGGTTTGCGCTGCAGGTTGAAACGCAATTCATCGAGCGAGGCATCGGCTTCGCGCGCGCGGCCGTATTCGGAACTCGCGCCAGTCAACAGTTCGGTGTCATTGCGCTCGTCAATCCATTTTGCGCGCAGAGGTTCGAGGCCCGAGCGCACGTCGATGCGCGCAGCCGGGTCGGTGTAGGGGCCGGAGCAGTCGTAGACGTAGATCGGCGGATTCTTTTCTCCTCCCATCGAAGTCGGTGTGTCGTCCTGCATGATTTCGCGCATCGGCACGCGAATGTCTTCGCGAGAACCCTTGATGTAAACCTTGCGCGAATTGGGCAAAGCGGCGATGGCGGCTTCGTCGACGTGAGCCTGCGAGGCGATGAATTTTTCGTTGGCGTTCATGATGCTCCTCCAGTGGGGCAAGCGGAGGAGAGGAGCGTCGCTGCCGGAACCGGCAACCTGCAACTCGCTTCCCTCCGCCGGCATGACCCGGATCAGGTTCCAAGGGTATTTTCTCACCGCCGACATAGCGTAGGCGGACCCCCAGCGAATTAATGCAAATTACTGAAAAAGTGTAACTTTGGCAATCGAATCCTCAAGATTCGACATTATTCCGCCGCAAATAAGAGTGTCCCCTGTTGTGCGAAATAATTCATGCGTGCTTATTTTCTTGTGTTGATTCAGTGTCTCGCTTTCTCTATGCCGTTGTATGCCGCGGATTGGCTGACGGTTGCCAATGATCGTTTGCGCCGCGTGGAGCTGGACAAATCCAGCGTGCTGCAATCCGAACCTGGAACCAAAGTAGCCTGGGGGCGCATCGTGCTTTCCGACAATCAGGCGGCGATTGCAGGTTACAAGATGGTGCGAGCGCTGAATCGCTACGATTGTCGCGCGCATACGTTCGTTATCGCCAAGCGCGTTTATTTGTCTGCGGAGAACCACACCTTGCGTGAAGAAAAGGTCGACGACTCCAGACCGATCTCCGTCAAGGCAGGCACAGTCGATGAACGATTCTTCAACGAAGTATGCAGACCCGCAAGCCTTGCTGATCTACGCAACGTTTCGCGTGAAGTTACCGACAGGCTTGCAGGCAAAACCGACGATGAAGAAAGTGATTTGCGCGACGAAATGCGCGATCAATCCGGTGCGCGTTTGCCTGCGCCAAAGATACGACATGCGAATATCGAACTTGCTAGGGACGACGTGAGCGACTCGGCGCCTGCGGCCAAACAGTCGCAGCTACCTGCGACCAAACCCATCGCACCGCCGGTGGAAAAATCCGCAGCGGCGTCCGAGCCATCAGCCGCGAAGTCGAAGGCTCCGCGATTGATCGACTTGCCACCGCCACCTCCGCCGCGCGTGACCGAGCCAATACCAAGCCCCGAATTGCCTCCGCCGACGCCCACCTATGTGCGGCGGGCGCACAAACCGATCGCTAAAAAGGTAATGGGACAAACCGCGTCTGCGCCCATGGCCAGCCGCGATTTGCCGTGGAGCTACGAAGGTGAAGGCGGACCGGAAAACTGGAGCAAGCTCAATCCGCAATACGCAACGTGCGCGACCGGCACGCGTCAGTCACCCATAGACATTCGCGATGGCATCAAGGTCGATCAGGATCCGATCCAGTTCGACTACAAGCCATCGTATTTCCGCGTCATAGACAACGGTCACACCATCCAGGTCAACTACGGCAGCGGTTCGACGATTTCAATCATGGGCCGCACCTACGAACTGGTACAGATCAACTTCCATCATCCGTCGGAAGAGCGCGTTGATGGTAAGGGTTTCGAGATGGTCGCGCACCTCGTGCACAAGGACCTCGATGGACGGATTGCCGTGATCGCCGTGTTACTGGAACGTGGTCAACCTCAACCTGTTATCCAGACGATCTGGAACAATCTACCGCTGGAGAAGAACGAAGAATACGCATCGCGCACGCCGATACAAATTGCCGATCTATTGCCCGAAAAGAAGGACTACTTCAGCTACATGGGTTCGCTAACAACGCCACCTTGTACCGAAGGCGTGCTGTGGCTGGTGATGAAACAACCGGTACAACTGTCTGCCGAACAAATCGACATCTTCACTCGCTTCTATCCGAACAATGCGCGGCCAGTCCAAGCTGCGGCGGGACGAGTGATCAAAGAGTCGCGGTAAGCACTTAAAGATTAGGTGCGGCACACCGTAAAAATTATTACAACGTCATCGACGAAAACCATCAAGTTGACTCGCCGATAATGGCAGACACGGCTGCGGCGAAATCATCGGCGATCAATGCGGGCTTTATCCTCGGATCATACGCATCTTGGGGGCGAAACTTGCCTGTACGCACGAGAATGCCCGCAATGCCAGCCTGTTGAGCACCGTCGATGTCGTCGGCAAGATCATCGCCAATCATTACCGCCTCGGATGTGTCGATGCCTAGATCGGTCAGCGCAGCCTCGAAGTAAGCTCGTGACGGCTTGCCCACCACTTCCGCCTGAACGCCGGCGCTGAATTCGAGAGCGGCAACGAATGCGCCCATGTCAAGCGACAGGCCGTCTGCTTCCTGGAAATATCGATTCTTCGCCATGACGAGCAGGGGCAACCCTTCCATCAATAGCCGGAATGCAGCGTTCAACGCATCGTAGGTGAAGTGATTTCCGGCGTCGCCAAGGACTACCACAGTAGGGGCAAGATCGTTCGGGCCCATCTCGTATGCGATGTCGGGATGAATCAGATAGTGCGGGCGCAGGCTGCGCTGCACGACCAGCATTTTAGTTGCCAACGCGGCCGTCAAAATTTCTTCTTCGGCAATTGCAAAACCAAGTTTTTTCAGCTTGGCAATGATTGTGCTACGTGGCGAGCGCGTCGTATTGGTCAAAAAACGCAGCGGCAAGTTGGCGCTACGCAAATGCGCGAGCCCCTCGATGGCGCCAGGCACAGCATCGTCTCCGACATACAACACGCCTGCCAGATCGACC
>DASUGV010000002.1:0-2435 GCA_036273835.1 Rhodocyclaceae bacterium | reverse complement strand
TGAAATTCTCGCCTTATGTGCGCCCCGGCTGCACGCTCGCGGGCGAAAAATGCGTGATGGTCGAAGCGCAGCTCTATGCGCTCGAACCACTGGCCTACAATTTTCTTGTCAACTTCGCCAAAGACAACGACCTAAAAGTCGAAATCGCCGAAACGCCACGCTGACAAACAATCTTCAAGTTCCCAGTTCACTTTCATCGGCAGAAACAAAAAAGGCGCGACCTTGCGGCGGCGCCTTTTTTTGCTTGCGGTCTGATCAAGCAGCTGTAGCACCCATTGCCTTGATGGCGGCGGACAGGCGACTCTTGTGACGAGCAGCCTTGTTCTTGTGGATGATTCGCTTGTCGGCGACACTATCGATCACGCTCATCGATTGCTGAAAAACTTGCTGCGCGGCAGCCTTGTCGCCGGCATCGATTGCCTTGCGCACGGCCTTCACTGCGGAGCGCAGACGAGAACGTAGACTGGAGTTGTGATCGCGGGCAACCAGCGCCTGACGCGCACGTTTGCGGGCTTGTGCCGAATTGGCCATAGAAGTATTCCGGTTCGGTTCAACGAAAGGGCGTGATTATACGGACGAGGCGCTGCTTTTGCAAGCAAGCGGGTTGCATCATGCCGGCCACACTGGCTATCATCCGGCCTCACCCCGCAGACAGCCTTGTTCTGCGGCGCTAGCCAGGTGTCCGACTTCCTGTGAATCTACTCAAAGCATTGGCCACCATAAGCGGCCTGACTTTTTTTTCTCGCATTCTTGGACTTGCGCGTGAAATCGTAATTGCCCATTTGTTCGGTGCCGGTTTAATGACAGATGCATTCAACGTGGCATTCCGGCTGCCTAATCTGTTGCGGCGCCTGTTCGGAGAAGGCGCGTTCTCGCAAGCTTTTGTTCCCATTCTGTCCGAATACAAGAACAAGCGTTCGGCGGAAGAGACGCGCGCCCTTGTCGACCATGTTGCCAGCCTGCTGGGGTTAGTCGTATTCGTGGTGAGCGTACTGGGCGTAGTCGGCGCACCGTGGGTCATCTATGTCACCGCGAACGGTTTTACGCATGACCCCCACAAATTCGCCTTGACGGTGTCGCTGACTCGCATCACTTTTCCCTATATCTTTTTCATGGCGATGGTGGCGTTGACTGCTGGCGTGCTCAACACCTGGAGCAAATTCGCCGTGCCGGCCTTCACACCGACTCTGCTGAGCATCAGCACGATCGTGATGGCTTTGTTTGCGGCGCCCTACTTCGATCAACCTGTTAAGACGCTGGCATGGGGTGCCTTCATCGGCGGCGTGTTGCAGGTTGCTTTCCAGATTCCCGCCCTCCGGAAAATCGGCATGCTGCCGCGCTTCTCGTTGAAGTTCGACGATCCTGGCGTCAACCGAATCCTCAAGCTCATGGCACCGGCCACGCTCGGTGTATCCGTGGCACAGATCAGCTTGCTGATCAACACCAGCTTCGCATCCTTCCTGCCAACCGGCAGCGTATCGTGGCTCAATTATGCCGATCGATTGATGGAATTTCCCAGTAGCATACTGGGCGTCGCGCTCGGCACGATCCTGTTGCCGAGCTTGTCCAAGCTGAACGCCGAACTCAAGCCGCAAGAGTTTTCCGCAATGCTGGATTGGGGTTTGCGGCTGGCACTGCTGCTCACCTTACCCGCTGCGGCTGCCATGGCTGTTCTCGGCGTTCCGCTGATCGCAACGCTATTCGAGCATGGCGCCTTCGATGCAACTTCCGTGGTGCAGGTACGCATGGCCCTTGTCGCGTACTGCGTCGGACTGAGCGGAATCATTCTGGTCAAAATACTCGCCCCTGCTTTTTATTCGCGGCAAGACATTCGCACGCCATTGAAGATTGCGCTGATTTCGCTTACCGCCACGCAATTGATGAATGTGGCATTTGTCCTGATCGGCCCGCTCAGACACGCTGGGCTTGCGTTGTCGATCGGATTGGCCGCCTGCCTCAACGCACTGTTGCTTTATCGCGGTCTGCGCAAGCGTGGCGCTTACACGCCGCAAGCGGGATGGCTGATATTCGTAGCCAAGTTGATTGTCGCCGTTGCCGTTATGTCATTGGCATTATGGTTCACCATGGGTACTGAAGAAAGCTGGCTGCATGCCGGTACGCTGGCACGTATCCTGCGATTGAGCCGGGTGATCGTGCTCGGCGTGGCGGTCTATTTCGCGGTGCTGTTTCTCCTCGGCTTCCGCATCGAAGACTTCAAGCGCCGCGCCTAATCAACTCAGCGCGGCAAATACTCTCGCAGTGATCTCTTCGACCGAACCCATCCCTGAAGTCTTGGCATAGCGTGGCGCAGCGGGGTCGCCCTTGGCCCACCAATCAGCGTAGTACTTCACCAATGGCTTGGTTTGAGAGTGATAGACGTCGAGACGTTTCTTGACGACTTCCTCCTTGTCGTCCTCGCGCTGCACGAGCTGTTC
>DASUGV010000001.1:0-6617 GCA_036273835.1 Rhodocyclaceae bacterium | reverse complement strand
AATTGGGCAGGCAACCGCAACAGCGAGCCTCCGGACTCGGCTCAGGCGTAGTCGTGAGCAGTGAAGGTTACATCCTCACCAATAACCATGTCGTCGAAGCGGCGGACGAAATCCAAGTAGCCTTGCAGGATGGCCGCAAGTTTTCTGCCCACGTCGTCGGCAAGGATCCCGAAACGGACTTGGCTGTGCTGCGCATCGAAAACGCCGGCAAGCTTCCAGCCATTACTTTTGCCGACAGCGACAGCGTGAAAGTAGGCGATGTTGCGCTGGCCATCGGCAATCCTTTCGGCGTCGGTCAAACGGTCACGATGGGGATCGTCAGCGCGCTTGGCCGTTCGCATTTGGGCATCAATACCTTCGAGAATTTCATTCAGACCGACGCGGCCATCAATCCCGGAAATTCGGGCGGGGCGCTGGTCGACGCGGAGGGCCATCTGGTCGGCATCAACACCGCCATCTATTCCCGCAGCGGCGGATCGTTGGGTATTGGCTTCGCTATTCCAGCGTCATCTGCGCGCAACGTGATGGAGCAGATCATCAAAACGGGTAGTGTCACGCGCGGTTGGATCGGTGTCGAGGTACAGGAAATCACACCGGACCTTGCCGCGTCATTCAATCTGCCCAAACAAGGTGCGCTGATTGCGGGTGTTGCTAGCCACAGCCCCGCCGACAAGGCAAAAATACAACCCGGTGACGTGCTCAACGCCGTGGATGGAAAAGCAATCGTGGATGCGCAGAGCATGTTGGAAACCATCGCGGCGCTTCCGCCAGGGCGACTGGCCACTCTGAATTTGATACGTCAAGGCAAGGCACTGAATGTCACCGTGCAGGTCGCCCGCCGCCCGCCTCCACAACCAACGAAACAGGAAGACGAGGAATAGAGGAGTTGCGATTAGGACAACCGCATATCGCGTAAACGCGCGACGGTCACTTCGCCGAACGCGCTACGAGAAAAGCGCTCACCTTGTCAGCCACCAGGGGCCGGGAAACCAGATAGCCCTGTGCTTCGGGGCAATTGTTTGCGGCAAGGCGCGCCAATTGCGCTTCGGTTTCCACACCTTCGGCAATCACCGACATGCCGAGAACCTTCGCTAAAGACAGCACCGCCAGCACGATTTCGTAATCGTGCGGGTCTTCCATCATTTGCGCGATGAACGATCGGTCGATCTTGAGATGATCGATTGGAAAACGCGACAGATAACTCAAGCTGGAATAACCCGTACCGAAATCGTCTATCGCAATGGACAAACCCAATGCCTTCAACCGCGTCAATACGTGCGCGCTTTCTTTCACATCCGCCATCAGCGCGCTTTCGGTAATTTCCAACTCCAACTGCGTCGGCGGCAAGCCCGAGGAATGAAGAATGCGTTCCACCGTTTCGACGAACCCATTGGCTTGCAACTGAAACGTGGAAACATTCACGCTCATACGGATCGGCTCGTAACCTTCGCGAATCCAGGTCATCGCTTGCGTGCAAGCCTCCTCCAGCACCCAGGTGCCAATCGCATGGATGGCGCCGATTTCTTCCGCAATCGAAATCAGTTGTCCCAGCGGAAGCAAGCCGCGTGTCGGATGATTCCAGCGCAGCAACGCTTCGACGCCGATGATGCGGCGAGATTGCACTTCGAATTGCGGCTGATAATTCAGCGTGAGTTCGCCACGCCGCAAAGCAGACCGAACGTTCGCCTCGTTTTCGATGCGCTCGATGGCCTCGTCGGTCATTTGCGAATTGTAGAATTGCACACCGCCGCGAGATTGCTGCTTGGCGCGATGCAACGCCGATTCGGCATTACGCAGCAGCGTATCGAGATCGTCGCCATCGCGCGGGAAGAGCGCGATGCCAATCGTCGCGCCCACTTGCAACTCGCGGCCTTGTATCGCGATCGTCTCATTGATCGTCTCGATAATGCCATTTGCAAGTACCAGCGAATCGTCCGCGCGCGCCGATTCCACGCTGAGCACTACGAAGACATCTGCGGATAAGCGCACGACCGTATCGCTTTCGGACACCGTGCTGCGAATACGCGATGCGACTTCCTGCAAGAGTTGATCGCCAACGGCACGGCCAAAACCTTCATTGACCAGCGTAAATCGATCGATGTCGACCACTGCCAATGTGAGAACCGCATTGCTGCGGCGACAATGCAGGATCGCCTGAACAGCACGGTCTTGCAATAAGGTCCGGTTGGGCAATCCGGTTAGATCGTCAAAATTGGCCAGATATCGTATGCGTTGTTCATACTCTTTGCGCTCTGAAACTTCCCGCACCGCGCGTGCCACGGCTGGACCGAGACGCGCTAAATTGGATTTGAGTATGTAGTCGACGGCGCCACTCGTGAGCGCTTCGATAGCACGCTCTTCACCGATGGTGCCGGACAGAAAAATAAACGGTATGTCGCGCGCGAGTTCGCGCGTAATTTGAAACGCCCGCAGGCCGTTCATATTCGGCATGGAATAATCCGACAATATGATGTTCGGTGCGAATGTCCTCAGCGCCTCTACAAGCTCCGGCTCCTGCCAAACGCGCTTACTGATGAAATGCAGGCCTTGCCTGCGCAACTCATAGAGCGCCAGTTCGGCATCGGGAGCCGAATCTTCGATCAAGAGCACACGCAACGGATCTCCGTCGTGTGATGCATCCGGTTTGGTCTCATCGTTCATAGTACTTTCGGTACCATTTTAGCGGCGCTATCTAGCGCGTTGCACGACGGTTTATGGCAAGCCAATAAAATCCGGCCTGCCGGGCCACATCGCTCAAGTCTTCAAAGTTTACCGGCTTGACTACATAACTGTTGGCGCCTAGATCGTAACTCTTGACGACGTCCTTCTCTTCTTGTGACGATGTCATAATGACAACGGGAATACTTTTCGTGGAGGCCTCCGACTTGAGCGCAGCCAGCACTTCCATGCCGTCGACCCTGGGCATTTTCAGATCCAGCAATATGAGCCCCGGCTTGATGTCCTCTCGCGTGGCATAGTTGCCGCGGCGATAGAGATAATCCAGCGCTTCCTGCCCATCCTTTAACCAGACGATGCGGTTGAACAGCTTTTCGTCCTTGAGGCCACGCATGGTCAACTCGGCGTCAAGCGGGTTGTCCTCCACGAGCAAAATTTCGACGCACTCAATTTCGTCCATCGGCAACCTCCTTGGGTAAAGTAAAGCAGAAAGTAGCGCCTTCATCTATCACGCTATCGGCCCAAACGCGCCCGCCATGACGGGTTACGATGCGCTGAACCAACGCCAGGCCAACGCCTGTGCCCGAAAATTCCGTGGCGTCGTGCAGACGTTGAAAAACACCAAACAATTTCGCCTTGTAGCGCGGATCGAAGCCGGCACCGTTGTCGCGAACGAAATAGACGTATTCGTTTTCTTCCGAAATTGCACCCACTTCGATGACCGGCTGATCGCGCTTGGCGCTGAACTTCAAGGCGTTGGACAAGAGATTGGTCCACACCTGCGTAATGAGCGCTCTATCGCCATAGGCCGACGGCAAGGTTCCTTTTACGAAAGTCGGTTGCGTTCCCTCATATTGCACCGTCAAACCGTGCAAAACGGAACTTGCAATATCCTGCATATTCAAGAGAGAGGGCTGAATGGCCTTGCGGCCGAGCCGCGAAAATGTCAACAGATCGTCAATCAGCGCGCCCATGCGCACCGATTCTCCCTGAATGATATTGAGCAGGCGATTGCCTTCGTCACCAAGCTGGTGTCCGTGATCGTGGGCAAGAATGCGCGAGAATCCGGACACGGCCCGCACCGGCGCGCGCAAATCGTGAGACACGGAATAGCTGAAACTCTCCAGTTCGTGATTGGCCTCTTCGAGCTGGGCTGTTCTGACCGTCACCCTCTGTTCCAACTCGGCATTGAGCGTGCGCACCTCTTCTTCGATCATGCGTTTGTCATGAATGTCGGATACGGAACCAATCCATTCGGCTACCGTTCCATCGCCTTCGATATTGGGTACCGCGCGCACGCTGACGAAACGATATTCACCGGAAGGCTGATGCCATAAGCGCACTACGATCTCAAGCGGCTCTGCGATATTGCGTTCCCATATTTGCGCCACCGTTGCGCGATCATCGGCATGAAAAGCTTGCCACCATTTCAGCCCCGCATACTCTTCCTTGCGCTGGCCGGTATAGGCGGTCCATTCAGACACATCTTCGTTCCAGGCACCCTGCGTGTCCGCCACCCATGTCACTGCGGCGATCGTGGTCACCAGCACCCGATAGCGGCGTTCGCTTACCTGCAGTGCCTCTTGCGCCAACCCACGGTCGACAACCTCTTGCGCCATCTGGCGGTTGGCCGTTTCAAGATCCGCTGCCCTGCGCTCGAGCTCATCCAGCATCGCGTTGAAAGCCTTTACGAGCACAGCCGTTTCGTCCTGACTCACGGTCTTTGCACGCAATGTGAAATCGCGGTTGTCGACAACCTGACGCGCCACATCCGCAACCGCCAATATGGGCCCCGTCACCGCTTTCTGTAATTGCGTCGACACCAAAAATGCCAATAGCATACTCGCGCCCAATACAGCCAATAATATTTCCAGCGAAGCCAACATGCGATCTTTTTGATCGTTTATGGTTTCTACATACAAAGTACCGAGAATCTCGTTGTTGTCGATGACCCGTTTAAACAATACAAGGCTGTCCCCGGCGGCGCGCAGTCCGTCCGATTCCGGCAATTTTGGCAACGCCGCCGCGCCGCCGCCCGTTCGGATGTACTTCGCAAATAACACCCCTTTGGCGGAGTAGAGCGCAGCGGCCTTGATGGCGGGAGCGGCCGCCATCAACGCGAGATTCTCGTTGGCCGCTTTTTGATCGTCGAACGATAACGCCGGCGCACTGGCCCGACTCACGACATCGGCCAATGTGTTCAATTGACCCACGAGTACTTCCCGGTGGCTGCGCCAATCGTTGAACATCATCGCAGTGCCGGATACAACAAGCGCGAGCAGCGATACCGCTCCCAAGACCAGCAGCATCTTCAAACGGATGGATTTCAGCGGACGTTTAAAGATCATTGCCCCTCCGTCACGACTTGTTGCGCAACAGACAACAAACGCGAGCTTATTTTTAGATTTTTCTGTTGAGCAGCCACCAAAGAAATCTGAAAGCGCACTTGGTCGTCGATCAGAATAAAGTTGATGACGCTGCCCTGCGTCGGTATCGCTTCCACTTCTGTAACGGTCAATACCGGATTCGATTTCACGCTACTCAGAATTGAACCAAGACGATTGACGGAGGCTTTGCCGACAAACAATATTTGGTTGGAAGACAACGCATCGCCCGTGTCAAGATGGCGGACAAGCAGCACACGATTCTTGATTCGGCGTCCCGCCACCAAACCGAGTAGTTCATGTTCCACGTCATCCGCATCCATCACACCGATCGTCAACGGCGCGTCTGGCCGTTCGAATGCGCTATCCGGCCAATCTACATAAGTCGTGAATTTATATAAGAAGGCCGCTTTGACTTGCGATTCCGATGCGGCTTCCTGAGCCCAGCCAAATTGCGGTATGACAAGACTGACGAATATGACAATCAATAGCAGCGCGCGATGGCGGAAGAATATTCTGTCGCAAGCAAGTTGATTCATTCAGAACACCGGCGCCGGTTGCTGTATGTCCATCCGCTCAGGTTCGCATCTGTTATTTGCCGTGAATTTCCGGCATTCATCGATTGCCATGTTCAAGTGGATTCAAAGAAGATGTATGTAATTTTTATGTCGCGTACAAATGATTCCAGTATAGACATAAAGCGTAAATTATGACAAAGGAGTCATAGCCTATTTGGGCGAATAATGCGGGTAAACACGTGTAGATGCCCGCTTAGGCCACACTTGGGACATGCTTCTGATTGACCAATCCAAGAACCTGGCGCTGAAACCCAAGCATGCACTCGCGGCACTACGAACAGGAAAGCGGAAAAGACCGGCGGATAGCTATCCCGCCACGCACGCAATATGCATTTGTAATATATTACGAAGCGGGCCGTCCGCGCTGCATGATGCGCGCGAGAATCAAACCTGCCTCATAGAGCAGGCACATCGGCAAAGCCAGCATGACCTGCGATGTCACGTCCGGCGGTGTCAACACGGCAGCCACCACAAAAGCGCCGACGATTACATACGGCCGTACTTCACTCAGTTTATCGACACTCACCACACCCGCTTTCACCAACAGAAGAACGACGATTGGCACTTCGAAGGTCACCCCGAATGCCAAGAACATGGTGAGGACAAAAGAGAGATATTGTTCGATGTCCGGCGCCACGGTGATACTCGATGGCGCGATGCGCACCATGAACCTGAACACCGTATGGAAAACGAAGAAGTAGCAAAAAGCGATGCCCGTCAGGAACAGGATCGTGCCGCCAAAAACCAATGGCAACGCGAAGCGCCGTTCGTGCGCATACAAACCTGGCGCAATGAAACACCACGCCTGATAAAGCACTACCGGCAGGGCCAGCACGAAAGCCACCATCAAAGTCACTTTGACCGGCACCAGGAACGGCGTGACCACGCCGGTGGCAATCATCTTGGTACCGGCCGGTAATGCCGACATCATTGGCTCCGCCAACAAGTCGTAGATGTTCGCCGACCAAGGCATGAGGCA